>CAYFPB010000047.1:0-9829 GCA_964344895.1 uncultured Candidatus Peribacteria bacterium
TTAAAATTTACAAATACATAAAAAATAAATATATTAAAGATAGTAATTAATACTATCTTTATTTTTTTATTATAATTTTATGAAAAAATTAAACAAATATATAAAATGAGTTGCATCAGTATTTTTGACTGTATGACTATCATATTCACTAATATATGCATGGAATTGATTAATAGCAAGTGATGGAGATACACTAACAGCAACTAAATGGAATGAGTTAGTTAATAAGGTAACTACTTTAGAAAGCAATTCTACAAGCTGATGAGTGCAATTTTGAACAACATGTACTACTAGTAGTGCATGAGTAATGAAACTAGACTCAACAAATAATACAATGAGTGTATGTTTAGAATGAGAATGGCAAGAATTTGCAAAATCAATAAAAATTTGAGAAACACAAGATAAACCAGGAACATCATGTAAAAATATACTTGATAATGGATGAAATAGATGAGATTGATTATATTGGGTAAACATGTGATCAGGAGCAGAACAAGTATATTGTGATATGACAACAGATTGAGGATGATATATGCTTGTAGTTACTCTAACAAACCAAACTACTAATATATCATGATCAGTACCACCTTGGAATAAAGGATTATGAACTCCAAGTATAGACAATTTTTATTCAAAAAATTTAAACAATTTAACTCCTTGAACAGATTGGACTAATTTTATGATAAAAGAATGAGCATGAAAATGGGTCGCAACAGATCTAATAGAAACATATAATACATATGCATGAAAAACAGGTAGATATACATGAACATGAGATAATCATTTATTAATGTGAAAAGTTAGTTGAAATTTAAGGTGAGATGTAGTTAGTCAATCATACATAAATAAAGCTGAATCATGAGATGCAATACGGTGAATTAAATCTTGTTCTAATGAATGATGATGTAGTGCTGATTGAAATGAATGATTATCTATAGCCTATTGAGTTCAAAACCGGTGACCTTGTTATTCATGATCTGATAATATTTCTTTTTGAAATGCACGGTGACATAGTGAAGCAACTAGAATAGCATTATGTTGGTGATGATATTCAGATCCTAGATAAACTCTACCTTTAACTTATTGGATAAGATAACAATAAAAAAAGTAAAATAACTAAAAGTTATTTTACTTTTTTTAAAATTTTTTCTTGCAATAATATACATCTTATATACAATAGGAGAAAATAGTTAATAAAAATGAAATAAATGAAGAAGCTAGTAAAGATTGTAAGAATATCATCTAAAGAATGATTTAAAAAATTGAGAGATAAGTGACCTATATATTGTAAGGCAATTGATGAAAAATTTATGGTATCAAACTTATTTTTAAGACATATTTCTTGAAATGCTACAAAAAGAAGTATAATGGAAATAATAGAAAGACTTTCTATTATTAATTTAGTAGAAAAAATATGAAGTACATGAAATTTGCTTGAGGTAAGAGAAAATATTTTAATAGAAAAAAATAACTATAGAAAATCATTTAAAATATGATTAACAATAAAGAAAGTTGATTTTAGTATTATATTAGCACAAAGAATAGATGAAAAAGTTGTACTAATAAGTGCTTTTGTTAATTTTAAGAAAAATAAAAAGATTGTGTTAGGGTCTGATCCCTCGTTGAGCATCGCATATAGCTAGCCTACCACAATCTTTGTAGGTTAATTCTATCAATAACATATTAAAAGTCAAATAATTTTTAAAAAATTTACAAATGAAAGAACAATTACAAAATATATTAAAACAAAAGTTTCAGTTGGAGTCTTTTAGGGAAGGACAAGAGGATATAGTTAGGAGTGTGGTAGCTGGGCAAGATACACTTGTTTTTATGCCAACATGAGGAGGTAAGTCTCTGACATATCAATTACCAGGAGTATATAGAGAAGGAGTATGTTTAGTTATATCTCCACTTATATCACTTATGAAAGACCAAGTAGATAAGCTAAATAGTTTATGAATAAAAACAGAGCTTATAAATTCAACAATAGATAGAGACGATATACAAATAATATTAAATGAACTATCAGCACCAAATACAGATATTAAGTTTTTATACATAGCTCCAGAAAGACTAAACTCTGAAGAGTTTTTAAGAGTAATAAGAAATACAAAAATATCACTAGTAGCAATAGATGAAGCTCACTGTATAAGTCAATGGTGACATGACTTTAGACCAAGTTATATGAAGATAAAGAAGTTTTTAGAAGAGTTAAAAACAGAAGAAGATTTTCCTGTAATTGCTCTTACAGCAACAGCAACAAAAAAAGTAAGAGCAGATATAGTTGAGAGACTAGGGCTTGAAGATTATAATTCTTTTACAGCATGATTTGATAGAAAAAATATTACAGTAATAGTAAGAGAAATATCAAAAAAAGAGGAAAAAATGAAAAAAGTAGCTGAGATATTAAATAAAACACCAGGATTATGAATTATATATTGTGCATCTAGAAAGGCAGTAAAAGAAGTATATGATGAGTTAATACAAAACTGAATTAAAGTAGGGATGTATACATGAGCAATGACTCCAGAATTAAGAGAACAAGAGCAAAATGCATTTATGGAAGATGAATACAAAGTAATAGTAGCTACAAATGCATTTGGTATGGGGATAGACAAAAAAGATATCAGATTTGTAATACATTATAACCTACCATGAAGTATTGAGAATTACTATCAAGAAGTATGAAGAGCATGAAGAGACTGAAAAAAGAGTTTTTGAATAGTTATAGCAAGTTTTCCAGATACAAAAATTCAAGAATTTTTTATAGAAAATACATATCCATCAAAAGAAGAAATATTAAAGTTATATGATTTTTTATATAAGGATTCTAAAGTATGAGAATGAAGATGAGATGCAATATTGAAAACATATAATAATATAGCAAAAGAATCAACTATAGATAATGATATGAAAGTATGAAGTGGACTTAGAATACTAGAAAAATATTGAATACTTAGAAGGTGAGTAAATGATAGTATGAGTGATAGTGAGTTTAGAGGTAGATGAATAACACTAGTACAAGAAAAAAGACAACACTCACATTTAATGATAGATTGGAACCATCAAGAACTACTTAAAACAGAAGCATATTATAAATTAGATCAAATAAAAAAACTACTATTTTATCCAAGCTGTAGAAAAAGATTTATATTAAACTATTTCTGAGATGAAGAAGATTTAGAAAAACTAGGAGATAACTGTTGAACATGTGATTATTGTTTAGAAAGAAAAAATCTAGATAAAATGGAAATAGAAGATTATGTAAATACATCTGTATTTTCTTTGGTACTAGATGTAGTTAAAAAAATGGATCAGAAAATATGAGTAGTAATGATGACAAAGTTTTTACGGTGAAGCCGTGATGCTAAACTAGTAGAGTGGAATATGCATAAAAGAGATGATTTTTGAGCATTAGAAGATTTACAAAGTGAGCTTATTCAAGCTGTAATAGAAGCTCTTATTAGTTTAGATTATCTTTATAAAAGTGACTGACAGTTTCCATTATTATGAATAACAGATACATGAAAGGTTGCAATTGTAAGAGATAGCTTTTTAAAAGATGATAATAAAGAACTACAACACTTTATAAGAATGAAGGTATGAACAAAATTAGAGCAAAAAGCAAAGAAGAAAGAAAGAATAAGATGACCTAAAAAAGAAAAATGAGAAACATATTTAGAAACTTTAAAATTATTTAATGAATGAAAAACAATTCAAGAAATTGCAGAAATTAGAGAATTAAAAAAACAAACAATAGAGAATCATTTAATCAGTATGTATAAAAATTGAAAATTATGATTAAATTTAATAATGAAAATGGTAGAATTTCAAAATGTTAAATTTGTAAAATGAATAATAAAAAAATATTTTAATGATTGATATGAATGATTAAGAGAAATAAAAGATAAGTGTTCAGAAGAATGACAAGAAGTTTCACGGATAGATATAAATGCATGTATAGCTATGATGGAAAAAGGTGATTTATAAAAAAAATAAAAAAAGTTGCATTAATTTTTTGCTATATATAATAAAATGTGATAATATATTTTAAATACCAATAAAAGAAATGAATACTTTGTTAGAAAATCTTTTTGAGAAACACAATATTTCTGAAAAAGACAGGTATGAAATTAATCAGATATTCTGATTATTACCATTAAATAAACAAAAGAATTTGTTAGGTAATTTTGATATTTTGGCTTTTAGGCTAGAACAAATACACAAAGAGATAGATCTTGAAAGAAGGATCTTGATTTGAGATGTGTTTGATGATATAAAGGCTTTTTATACAAAATATTGAGACCAACTTTAAAATATATTGTAAAAAATGAAAATGACAATTAAACAATTTGAACATCTTAATACTAGAAATGAAAGATATCCTAGCAAAGGACAACTAGATAGACTAGATGTTAATGATATAGATGTACCACACCTAGAATCTTTTAGAAAAAAAATTCTAGAGCATGTAGATCATCCAAATACTGAAATAGCATTATCTGCTCAAAAATTAGTCTTTAAAATAGAAAAAAGAGTAGATCAAATAATAGGTCTTAATACTAGACAAGCTAAAGCAGCAAATGAAGCATATTATAAAATGGCAGCTTAAAAAAACACCCCACGGGGTGTTTTTTACTTTATCTCAGCTAATCAATTAAGAGTATTTATCCAAAGCTCTTTAGTAGATACCTTGTTTGTTAAAGTTACTTTTAATATTTTTGAATTATCATTACAATCTCAAATAAGCCTTAAATTAGATCATTCAAATTCTATTATTCAGCTTTCTGAATTAGTATTAAAAAAATTAGTAGAGGTAATTCCATCTAATTTAAAACAATCTATTTGTTTTATAGTAAAATCTTCAGGGAATCTTATCTTTTTATAGAGATTAGAATCTGAGTTTATTTCAATAGTTTCTGGTGCAGTAAAACTCATACTCCAATTTTCTGGAGTATTAAAATCAGTTCAAATTCATTTTCATAGCATAGCATTATTTCTAATTGATTCAAAATCAGTTTTTATACTATTAGAAAAAATCTCCAATTTTTGTATTGAGCTAAGATTATTAAGGTTTAAGTTACTAGCTCAAATAGCAATAATCATTATAATAGAAATAACAACCATAAGCTCTATAAGAGTGAATGCTTTTAAATAAAAATCTTTTTTCATAAAAAGTTTTGTAAAAATGATAAAAATAAATAGAATAATAATAATTACAATATATATTATACAAAAATATGTAACAAACAAATTTATTTTATAACTTTTTTTAAAATGAGAAAAATAATTAAGTCTTTATCAGTAATAACAATATTGTTATTTACTGGTTTACAAGTTCTAGCAGTTGAAGTACCAAGCAACTTAAAAATTGATTCTTTTGATAGAACGGGAGTTAATCTTTCATGGGCAGAATCAACTGATTCTATAATATATTTAGTATATTATTCTTTAACAGAAGACATGGTATCATGATCTAGTATGGAAACAGATTATATTGAATGAACTACTACAAAAGTATCAAACTTAGAAGAAGGACAAACTTATTATTTTACAGTTGTATGAATTGATGAAAATTGAGTAGAAAGTGATTTTTCAGAAAAAGTAATGATTGATTATAATAATTCTACTGATAATCAAAATATAGATTTTGTTTTAGAATGAGTTACTGTAATAAATGAAAGTAAAATAGAAGCTGATTTTTCTCTAGAATTAGATAATAGTGAAAATGCTATAAGAGAGTTTAAAATAACAAACAAAAATGATAATTTAGATACTATTGAAGTAATAAGTACACAATTAAATGAATCAGATAGTTCTAAACTAGAAATTGATTTAGAAACTAATATAGTTGCTTGAGAACAATATGAATTTGTAGTTATTGCAGTAAATAGTAAAACAGGAAAAAATATAGAATCATGAATAGATAGTATTGAGACTTTTTCTATACAAGATGAAGTAAATGAATCTGAAAATTTAGAATTTGGTATGGAGTGAGATACTCAAGTTACAGATACTACAGATGACTCCATTCAATTAGAATCTAATAATGACAGAACTGAAGTTTTTGAAGATAATATTGTAGAGGATAATGCTATAGAAAATAATGTTAATGAAAGTTTAGAAGAGAATAATGAAAAAGAAGATTTTCAAGAATATAATGAGCAAACTAATATTCCTGAAGAAGAAAGAATTTTAGCTGAAGAATGAATAAATTTAAACTCAGCTTGACCTTCTGAATGAAACCTTAGTTGAGTTGCCTGAGAAAATGTATCAAGTGAATCAGTTGAAAATACACTTTTAAATCAAGCTAATACAAATTCAAATCTTCCAAAAACATGACCTGAACATATTTTAATTATTGTTTTATCAATAATATTATCTGTTTTAGTTTTTGTTTTCAAATTTAGAAGAAACTAAAAAAAGAAATTGCCTTAGGCAATTTCTTTTTTTAGTTTGAATTGTATAGTAGAACTAATTATATTTTTAATAAAATATTTTTTATCAGTTAGTATAAAGTATTCTATTGTAAGATTATTTATGTTATTTATTTTTTTATTTAAATAATTTTTTAAATAAATATAGTTTTTATTTTTTCTTATTGATTTATTGTTATCTGATATATTAAAAATAAAACTAAGCTCTCTATCTATTTGTTTATTAGTAATAGTTTTTTCTAGAATACATGCTTTTTTTAGGATTTGTTTATTATATTTATTTTTTAGTATTACTAGATTTGAAAAGATTCTTTCATGTTTAACTAGATCATTTTTTGATATTTCAAATAAACAACTTATAAGATTATTTTTTGATTTTATTTGTTTAATGACCTTTTTTTCAAGTGTTTTTATTTTTAAGCTATGTCTATAATTTAAAAATAAAAATACTCATATAAAAATGATAATAAAAGCTATAATATAATTCATAATATTTTAAATTAGATAATATATAGTTATAATAACTATTTTTAATAAAAAGTCAAGTAAAAATAAATTTGACTATTATGCATATTTTTATATAATGCTTGTTGACAATTGTTACAAGATTTTATATTGTAACTTTTTTTATTATTTAATTTTTGTATATGATACAATTTATTAAAGATTCTAGTAGAGAATTAAAGCATGTTGTTTGGCCAACTAGAGCTGAAACTAAAAATTATTTTGTAATAGTTTTAGTTATATTGATATTATTTTGACTATACTTATTTTTAGCAAATACAGTTTTTTCAGAATGATTATTATTCCTTAAAAATTTAGTAAAATAGATTTATTTTAAATAATAACTAATATAAAAAATGTTAAATAGTCCAGAATGGTATGTAATTCAAGTAGTATCTTGAACAGAGGAGAATGTAGCTTCATCACTTTTTCAAAGAAGAGAAAGCTTTTGACTTGAAGATTATATCGTAGATGTTTTTGTTCCTACTCATGATGTTGTTTCTGTAAAAAGCTGAGGTAAAAAAGTAATTAAAAAGAAAAATATTCTACCAGGTTATATATTGGTAAATATGGTTGTTACAAATGAAAGTTGGTATATTGTTAGAAATACACCAAATGTAACTTGATTTTTATGAGCATGAAATATCCCTGTGCCTGTTTCAGGAGAAGAACTAGAAAAACTTAAATGAAAAATAGACGAACACTCAGAAACATTTGAAACAAAATACAAGGTTTGAGATATGGCTACAATTATAAAATGAGCATTTGAATGAAATGAATGAATAATTACTGAAGTAAATGACAAAAAAGGAAGCGTGAAAATGAATATAAACCTTTTATGAAGAGATACTCCTGTTGAATTAGAGTTTGCTGATATAAAAGTTTAAAAATTTTTTTAATAATATGAGAAAGTTAATAATATTTTTGATATTTCTAGTTTTTATCTTTTTGATAAACTATGTTTTTTATATAGTTTCAGAAGATTATAGGTTTTTTATAAAAAAAATAAAAGACCCTGAAGATGTGGTATATGTAGATAAAGAAGTAATTGATGATAAAATAAAAATAGATAATAAAAAAGAAGAAGAATTAAAAAAAGAAAAAGCTATAGAAAATAAGATACTAGAGGATGCAAAAGTAGTTGAGACTAGTAAAAAAAATGAAGAGATATTTGATACTGAAGATAATTCAAAAGAAGTAGAATTAAAAAAAGAAGTAGTTTTATGAAAATCTTACCAAAAAATATTAGAAAAATTTTCTACATATGATTTACAACCTTTAGAAATAAATACAAATCTATTTGATTTAACTGATGAATATCCTGATAATTATTTAGAATATTATTGAGAAAATCTTACTTTATACTTTTTTCCTACAAAAGGGTATAGGGATGTGGTAGATATCTTTACAATATTGCAAGATGAATTACCATTTAATATAAAAGAAGTAAACAATTTTTGAGAAGCTTCATTTTATATTAATCTAGATAAAGATATAGAAGATAGGTTTATCAGAATAGTTATTTCATATGAGTGAGTAGCATTTTGAATAAAGGTTAAAAAAACAGATTATAGTTTAGTTAAAGCAAAACTTATACTTTTAAAACCAACAAATAATACTAAAAAAATTATTCCTGTAGAAGATGATAATAAGCCTAGTGCAGAATAATAATTATTATATAACAAAAAAAATATGTCTAATAATACTATTTATTTAACTCAAGAGTGATTAGTTAATTTACAAAATGAGTTAGAAAATTTAAAAAATGTTAAAAGAGTTGAAATAGCAGCTAAATTAAAAGAAGCAATTAGTTTTTGAGATTTATCTGAAAACTCTGAATATGAAGATGCAAGAAATGAACAAGCACAAGTAGAGCTTAGAATTTCTGATTTAGAAGATCAACTAAAAAGAGTTGAAATAATACAAGATACAGGAGATAAATCAGAAAAAGTAAGTATGTGATCAGTTGTTGAAATACAAAATACTGATAGTAAAGAAAAAGAAAAATTTAAAATAGTAGGTTCTACAGAATCAGATATTTTAGCTGAATTACCAACTATTTCAAATGATAGTTTAGTTTGAAAATCTTTACTTTGAAAGAAAAAATCAGACAAAGTAAAAGTGGATGTTCATGGAAGTATTACAGAATACAAAATAGTTTCTATAAAATAATATAATAATATAATTTAATTTATGGATTTAAATATTTATTACAATAATTTAATATTAGTTCCTGCTGTTGCATTTGTAGCTACTGTATTTTTGAAAGGTTTATTTATAAAAATGAAAACCTGAAAAATGGATATTGCTTGAGCTTTGTGAAGCTGATGAATGCCTTCTGTTCATTCTTCAGTAGTAGTAGCTCTAGCTACTGCTGTTGCTATAAAACATTGAATACACTCAGATCTATTTGCTATTTCTATGGCATTTACAGTTATTATAATTTATGATGCTATAAATGTTAGGTTTGAAGCATGACAACATGCTGTTGCTATTAATGAATCACTTTGAGAAAAAAAGTTTAAAGAGTCTCTATGACATCTTCCAAGTGAAGCATTTGCATGAAGTATTCTAGGTATATTGATTGCAATTTGATTATTCTATATATAAAAAAGTATTAATTCTTTTAAGAATTAATACTTTTTTTGTAATATGTAATAAAGTATGTTAAAATAGAAAAGTTAATATATAATATAACTTAATATGAGTTTTGAATGATGAAATAATTATGAACAAAATGAAACTCAAATAAATAAACTAGATTTAAATAAAGTAAGTACTGAAGAAATAGTAGAACAAAGTTATAAAATACAGCAAGTAAGGCAATTTGAATTAGAAGATAGAGAAAATGATTTAGAAGAATTAGATTTATTAGAACAACAATTAGA
>CAYFPB010000048.1:0-9768 GCA_964344895.1 uncultured Candidatus Peribacteria bacterium
GTTACTTTGTGTTTTTTGGGGGTGATTTTTTCACGTTGAGAAGAAAAGAGCCAAATAAATTTGATTTAGCTTCAAAAGAGATTAAAATGTTAAGTGATAATTATCTATACCAATTTTATGATTTTATAGATTCTACTAAAAGTGGTCGGATTTGAAACGGGACGATAGATCTTTATATAGATTTTTTGATTGACATAATGTTTTTTGAGAGTAATATTTTACAAGTTAATTTTTAAGAAAAAAAATGATAATATATAATTTAAAAATAATTGTTAATATAGATATAAAAATAATTGGTAATAATTTTTATAATATATTATGAAGTATTTATAATATATTATGAGAGGAAACTAAGTATAAAGAATCAATAATTTCTATTTCAAATCTTTGCTTTTATTCTGAGTGATTATCATATGTTAATATATCTATTAAATGAAAAAATAATTTTGATAATATTACTCAAGTAATACAGAATAAAAAAGAAATTAATTTAAATTGAAAAATATATAATATAAAGTGAATTGATTTTAATTTTAATATATTTGATGATAAAGTTAATTTTATAGATTTTAAGCAAGTAGAAATAATTTTTAAAACACCTACTATAATAAAAAAAGAAATTAATTGAATAGATATAAATCAATTATTACCTGTTCCTGAAGTATTTTTAACATCAAGTATAAGAAAATATAATAAATTGTACAATAAAGAAATAAATATAATTGAAATAAAAAATATAATAAAAAATAATGTGATAGTAGTTAGTTTTGATATACAAACAAATATAACAATGATAAAGAAAAATAAAAAAGCATGAGTTATATGAAAAGTAAAATATGAAATATTAGATACAATTGACAATGAAACTAAATATATTTTGTATAAGTCTTTAAAATTAGCATCCTGTATTTGAGTTTGAACATGAGTTAAATTAGGCTTAGGGCAGCTATGAGTTTATTTTATTAATAAATAATTTATAATGGATAATAATATTAATTTATATAAAGTAATAATTGCAAGTTATTTACATGATATTTGAAAACTTTTTGTTAGGGCTTGATATTCAAGAGTAACAAAAAAATATTGAGTATCACATGCAGAACATTTAAAAAATATTTTAGAAAATTGAAGTGAATATATAAAATTAAATTTATGAGATAATAATAATCTAGAAAGTAAGTTAGATAAAATTAAAAAAAGCTCTTTTTGGAAAGATATTTGAATATTATGAAGTTTACATCATTGAGTTGATTTTTCAAAGTATTGAAAAATAGATGAAGCAGGAAAAGAGTATAAAAGAGAATTTAGGCAAATGATTTTTTGTATATATATGGCTGATAATATTTGAAGTTTTGATAGATTAAGTAATGATAATGAGGGAGAAAAACTAGATAACTCAAATTTTAGAAAACAATGATTAACTACAATTTATGAAAATATTTTTAATTTATCTGATAAAAAAGAGTTTACTAATAGTTTTTCATATTCTGCTGATATATTAGGTGAAGAAAGTATTGATAATTTAATTCCTAATAATGATGATACAAATTTTAAATGATTAGCTAATAAGTTTTTAATAGATTTAATTGAGTTAATTCATAGTAATTTAGATTTTACAGATATAGGTAAATTAAAAATTTTTATTTCAAAATTAGATATACTAGCTCAAAAATATTTTACATTTGTTCCTAGTGATGTTTATCAATGAAAAATTTTTGATATTAGTTTATATGATCATACAAAATTAGTTGTATCAAATTCTGTAGTATTATATAAAAAGTTTTTTGACTCACAAAGTTTAGGAAATTTACATTATGATACAAATATAATTAAATGAGAAGAAATTACATTAATAGCTTGAGATTTTCCAAGTATACAAAATTATATTTTTGACTGAATAAAAAAACAAACAAAAATAGCAAAAAGACTTAGAGCTAAGTCTCTTAGAGTACAATTATTAAATGAAGCTATAATTGAATATATATTAGATTTATTAAATTTACCAAGAGCAAATGTAATTTTAAATGCTTGATGAAAATTTGTTATATTAAGTGATAAGTTATGAGGAAATTTTGAAAAAATAAATATTAAAGAAAAGATAAATGAATTTTTACTTAATAATTTTAATTGAAATATATGATTTAGTATAATTTCAAAAGATTATAAAATATGAGAATTATTTGAAGTAAATAATTCAGATAATGAAAAAATAAATATTCAAGATGTCTTTGTTAATTTGTTTGAAAAATTATCTCAGGATAAATTTAAAGTATATAGTAAAGATAATTTAAAAGATATATTTAATCATGAAAATATTTGATGAAAAGTATTATGTAAGTATTGTTGACAGAATTATGTAGAAAAAATTAATGATGATGAGAATAGTGATGAAAATATATGTTTAAATTGTAAACAAGAAGTAGTTCTTTGAGAAAAAGTAGTAAAAAATCCATATTGAGTAAGATTGATATACAAAAATTGAAATAAATTTGATTATTCTGAATCTATGTTAGATAAAGAAAATTTTGAAGAAGAATTAAAAAAGGAAGATAAAAATAGTATATTTGTTATTTTTAATAAATGGGAATATTTATTTGCAGAAAAAAATTGTATAATATCAAAATCAATAAATATTTATGTTCCAAAATTAAAAAATAATAGTGTAAAAGATTTTGATGATATAATTATTGATGATAAAGATAAGAAAGAATGATTGGATTATATATGTATGCTAAAATGAGATATAGATTCAATGAGTTTAGTTTTTAAACATTGATTTAATTATTGAGATATAAATAATACTCAAAGAAATAGTTTTTATTCTGTTAATAGATTAACTCAATTTTCAAGATTTTTAGAGCTATTCTTTTGAATGTATTTAAATAAAAAAATAGAAGATAAGTTTGAAAATGTATATACTGTTTTTTCTTGATGAGATGATTTTATCTTTATAGTTCCTTTTTCAAAAAGAGAAGAATTTACTCAATTTTTATATAATGAATTCAATAAATTTACATGAGAAAATAAAAGACTTCATTTTTCAATTTGATTATGAATTTTTAAAAATAAAACTCCATTTAAAATAATGGATTCATATACAGAAGAATTATTAAAAAAAGCAAAATATAAATCAAAACAAAAAAATATTGATAGTTTAGATAATATAAATAGTTTATTAAGTTATAAATGATTAACTATATATGAGGAAGATTATACAAAAATATTTGATAATACAAGTATAAATTATAGAGCAGAAATAAATAATTGGTTAAAAGAAGATGATAAGATAATTATATGAGATACTCAGACTTATAAGCTTTATTCTGAATTAAAAAGATTTAGAGATATATTATCTCAAAGAGGGGGCTGTGGTGATATAGTATTAATATGAGCTAGAATTTTAAATATGTTATCTAGGAACTCTAAAGAAATAAAAAAAGAAAATGAGTTTCAAAATTTAAGAAAAAATATAATTCTACTTATTCAAAAGTTTGAATTATGAGATAATATAGAAAAAATAGAGAAAATAAATGCTGTTTTACTTTGATTAATTGATAATATCTATAAAACTAGATATTTTAATAAATAATTTAATTTTTAATTTTTATAATTATGTTTTTACAAAAGTATGTTGATAATTTTTCAAGTGAAAATTTTGCAAAATCAATAAGTTTAGAGAATTTTGAAATATATAAGTCTGATTTTAAGAAAATAAATTCAAATTCATCTATTAGAAATATATTTGATTCATATATAAAAATATTTGAAAAATGGATACAGGGAAATAAAAATGATTTTGAAATAGAAAAAGAAATATGGTTTGCTAAAATATGATACCAAGAACAAAGGTGATTGTTACCAGCTAATAAAAGGAATCCTAGAAAAAGAATTGAAGAAAAAAATTCTTTTTTAGAATTTTTAAGAGCTATATATAAAAAACTAAATAATCCTAAAATGTTTAAACAATTTTTAGAAGTATTTGTTGCTTACCATAAATATTTTACTTGAAAAAATTAAAGAGTTTTAAATCATTAATAATTTAATTTAATAAATATAAAATTATGTCAAATATAAAAATGTTAGATCCAATAGTTAAAAATTATAAGATAAAATTAATAACAGGTTTACATATTTGAGGGGCAGATTCTGGTCTTAAAATATGAGGAATAGATACTTCTGTTATAAAAAATCCATTAACATGACAACCATATATACCAGGAAGTAGTATAAAATGAAAAATGAGGTCTAGTTTAGAAATGATTTATTGAGATTATTGAGATAAGTATTTACCAACACAAGATATTAATAATTCTTCAAATATAGCAAAAGCATTTTGAATGGCTTGAGATAAGGAAAAAATATCATCAAGACTTATATTTAGTGATTTTGAAATGACTAGTGAATATAAAGAAAAATTTAATGAATTATGAAGTGTAGATTTTATGGAAGATAAATCAGAAAATAGCATACCAAGATTTTTACAATGAAATGCTAATCCTAGGCATATAGAAAGAGTACCAGCATGAGTGGAGTTTGAGTGAACTATTACTCTAATACCTGTAGAATGATTATATGATATATCAGAAAAAGAGTTAGAAAATACTCTTAATGAATGAATCAAATACCTTAATCAATTTTGATTATGATGATGAGTAAGTAGATGAAATGGTAAAATTGAGATAATATTAATAGATTAATTTTTAAAATACAAATATGGAAAAATTAAATCCTAAAATAATAAAAATTAAAGCAAAACTTGTAACACCAATTCATATACATAATAATGAAATTTTAGATAGAATGAGTTATTTTTTGTTAGATGATAGTTGGTCAGAATTACAAATTTTAAATAAAAAATGGTTAAATTTTTGTGCAGAAAAAGATTTAGACTTATTTAAAGAGTTGATTCTTAATATAGAAAAATGAAATTTTTTAAAAGTTGAAGATTTGAAAATAGATTTTTATAATAATTATATTAATGAATTTATTGATGAATATTGAATTAATGAGGAAATATATGTTTGATTAGATGCAAAAAAATCATTATTATTAAATAATGATTATAGTACAAATAAAAAACAAAAATGAAATCAATGAGAAATAAAAAGATTTTCAAGGTTTTGAATAGATAATGAACTTTTTATACCTTGAAGTACTATAAAATGATTGTTTAGAACGATTTTTTTAAATGATGAGATTAAAAAAATTAATTGAGATTATAAAGAACAAGCAAGGCAATTAGAAAATATTGATAGAGAAGATAGGTTTAAAAAAGATTTATTTGCTTTTTTACTTTTTGAAGATGTAAAAATAAATAATAAAACTATTGAAATACAAAAAATAGAATCATTAAGTAAACCAAAAAATATTTGAAATAAGCCTAATAAAGGAGCTCCTCAAGTAGTAGAGTTATTAAAGCAATGAGATTTTGAAATAATTATAAAAGATCTAAAAAATCAAATAGATATAGATAAATTAGAACAATTAATAAAGAATTATTCTACTACTATAATATCCAGAGAAGAGCAAATAATTGATAATATATGATATAATGGAGATTTACTTTCAGTTATAGATCAAAATTATAATAATTCTTCATATCCTATAAAATTATGAATGTTTAAAAAATCTTTAACATATAAGTTATTTTGGGAAGAAATGGTAGAAAAATTAAATAAAATATCATGAAAAGAGTGGTTAAATGAAGCAAGAAGATTATGAATATGAGATAAAACTATTTATATAGATGAAGATAAAAATCCTATATGATGGATTACTTTAAGTGATATACAAATTTTAGATAAATAAAATATTTTAATATGGAATATAAAAAAATTATATTAACAGCTAAGTCATGATTTATAACAGATCTTGAGAGTGATACTATTTTAAGTTATATTTTTGCTTATAATTTTGAGAAATTAAAAAATGTTTATGATAAATTTTTAAATTGAGATAGTTTACCTTTTTTAATAAGTTCATGATTTGATGAGGGGACCTTAGTTAAACCTATTTATTTTTCAAGTAATAATATTGAAAAAACTGATAGTACTTTAATAGAGGATATTTCTTTTGAAACAAATAGAAAAGACTTAAAAAAGATGTCTATATTTCCTATAAGAAAAAAATTATTTGAGTTACTATTTAATTGAAATCAGGTAGAATTAAAAGAAGAGTTAATTAATATTTTAGATGATTTTAATAAAAAATTAAAAAATAGTAAGCTTGTTTCAGAATATAAAAATAGTATTCCTAGATTTAATATTTGAGATACAAATCCTTATTCAATAGAAAATATTAAATATAATTCTTGAAATAAAGTTATTTATGTAAAAGTTTATGATGAGAGTGATTTTAATTTATTTTTTAAATGTTTAAAAAATACTTTTAATTCTATTTGATTTTGAAAAGCTAAAAGTAGGTGATATTGACAATTTTCTAATATTGAATTAGAAGATTTAGATAATAATGAAAAAGATTGTTTTACTTATTTTGAAAATCTTGAGAAAGAAAAAAATCTAAAGATAGTATTAAATAATTATAAACCTAGTGTTTCTGAAATAGAAGATATAGATTTATCAAAATCTTTTTATAAATTAAATAATAAACATACTAAGAGTTTATCTGAATTTAATAAAACAATTTTTAAGTGAAAAATGAGCTTTTTTGCACCTTGAAGTGTTATATCAACTAATCAAAAGCTTAAAGGTGATTTTTATAAATCATGAAATAGCTGTAATTTTGGATTTATCTTTTAATGTTAAATATGATGCAAAATATATTATTAGCAAATATAGGTAATAGAAATATTACATATTGATGAAAAAATATTGATAAAAAATACTTATTAGAAAAATGAAGTTCATTTTATGAGGAAACAAAATTTTTATATGAAAATATAGAAGAGTTTAAAAATGATATAAAGTTAAATATATTACCAAATATTTTAGAAAAATATGAGGTAGTTAAAATTCATTTATTTGCAACAAATCAAGGACATGAGTATGATACTTATTATGAGGCAAAAATTATAGAATATTTTTTAAAAAATAAATATTCTATAATAATTAATGAAATAAAGTTTAATCCTACACAAAGGGATGTTTCTTTTAAATATTTTGAAGACTTTTTTGATAATAATATTAATTTTGAAAAATATAAATTAATAATTTCATGAAGCTGATGAATTCCAGCTATGAAAGAAGCTTTAAATTTTTATAGTGTAATAAAATTTAAAAATTCTATTATATTAGATGTAAATGAATTTTCTTCTGAAGTGATTGAATCTAATGTGGATAAAGAGTATTTAAAGAGTATTGATAAAGAAATTTTAAGTAGTATGCTTAAAAAGTATGATTATAATTGAGCATTAAGTTTTTTATCAAAATCAAATATTAATAGTTTTGAACTTAGTCAATCAATAAAGTATACATTATATAGATATAATTTTGATTTTAAATCATCAAATTCAATTTATAATAATACAAAAAATTCATTAAATTTTTTAGAAAAAATAGAAGAGTTAGGTAATTTAGATTTTCAAAAAAAATTAGAATCTGATAAAATAATGATTATTGAACTTATTGATAATATTGAGGTTACATTTAAAAAATGAGAATATACTATGCTTTTATGAAAAATTTTTAGAATAAATGAATGATTGAATAGATATTTTTTTGAGAAGGAATTTTGAGTTTCAACAGAACAAAAAAATTGAAAATATTTAGAATTTGAAAATTTTATAAAAAATCATGAAAATATAAAATCTTTTTGTGAATCATATGAAAATAAAAATAATTGAAGATTAGATTATACTAGTCCAAATAATTATGTATTAATTAATATAAATAAAAAATTTATAAGTGGGGACAATTTATTTGAAAGTTGGAAAAAGTTAGAATGATGAATTAATCAACTTTCCAATAATAGAAATAAGTCTATAATGGCACATGGCTGGTTATGAACTTCAGTTAACGATGTAAAAAAAATTACAAATAAAATAATAGAATTTAAAAAAGAATTATGTGGGAACAATGAAAATACATTTGATTATTTAAATTCTAAGATATTAAATTATTTAAAGTAATAAAAATATATAATGAGTAATTTAAACTTATGTTTTTATATTTAACAAAAAATTCTTTACAGATTAATAAAGAGTGAGGAAAAATTATCATAACAGATAATGAGACAAAAATTATAAGAAAAATACCTTTTAATAATATTGAATGAGTTGTTATTTTTTGAAGGATACAACTTACTACTGATGTAATGACTAGTTTTTTAAAAGCAAAAACTCCAGTATTTTTTTTATCAAAATATTGAAATTATTTTTGAAAGCTTGATAGTATTGAAATAAAAAATGTTGAGTTACTTTATAAACATATAGAAGCATCAATAAATGATGAAGTAAGTTTTTTATATGCAAAAAAAATAATACTTTCAAAAGTAAACAATTCAATTGTTATGTTAAAAAGGTGGGCAAGGTTTGACTTTTTTCATCAAAAGGATTTAACAATTTTTTGAAATATTATTGACTGATTAAAAGCTAATAAGTTAAAAATAATAAATTCAAATAATAAAAGTGAATTAAGATGATATGAGTGAATATCAGCAAAAAAATATTTTGAGGGATTTTCTATGTTTTTACCTGAGTGATTTGAGTTTAAGAAGAGAACAAAAAGACCTCCATTGGATGAGATAAATGCAATGCTTAGTTTGGGCTATACTCTTTTAGCTCAAACTATTCAAATGATATTAAATATACAATGATTAGAAGCACAGCTCTGATTTTTTCATAAGCCAAAAGATTTAAGAACTTTATTGGTATTAGATATGATGGAAATGTATAGATCTTGGATTATAGATGATATGATTATTAGAATTTTAAGTAAGTGAGCAATGGATAAATCTCATTTTTTCATAAATAAATCAAATAATACTAGACCTGTATTAATTACTCAAGAATGATTACAAATATTTTTAAGAGAATATTATAAGACTGTATTTTCGAAATCAGATGAAGAAAATTTTTGAAATTATAAAAAATTGTCATTAATAGAAAAAGATCTAGAATTGTTTAAGCAATCTATTATAAAAACTGATTCAAATATTTATGAGGGTTTTAAGATTAAGTAATGAAAAAATGTATTTAGTTGTGACATATGATATAACAAATAATAAAGCTAGGTCAAAAATAGTAAAAACTTTGGAATCTTATTGATTTCGTGTACAAAAATCTGTATTTGAGTTAGAATTAACAAAAAATCAATTTGAAATTTTAAAAAAGAGTATTATTTATTGGTTGGAATATGCTAAAACTAAATATAGTGATAGTAATAAAAATGTAGATAGCATAAAGTTTTATATATTATCAAAAGTTTGAGAGTGAAATCTTTTTTGAAGGATAGATGGACTTTGAGAATGATATGAAGATGCTTATTTTGATGATTTTTTAATTTTATAATTATTTTGTATAAAAGTAATAAATTTTATTTTGATTTTATTTAGAAGTTAATATAATAATATTACTATTTTTTACTTTTTAATATAATAAAAAGTCTCGTTATCTAATTTTAGCCAAAAATTAAAGAATTTTTTTAAAAAATATGAAAGAAAATAAAAATTATAAAAATTTCTCGGAAAAGGGTATTAGACTTCTTTATTTTAAGCCATAAAAAATAGTAACTATAGGGTAAAAGACCTTTTTAAAGGTCGTCGAAACGCTATTTCCTTTGTAGGAAATAACCATGCTATCTCAGATAGGGT
>CAYFPB010000049.1:0-9692 GCA_964344895.1 uncultured Candidatus Peribacteria bacterium
GTTTTGGAAAAAAATAAAATTTTCTTTCAAAATTTAATCATTTTTTAATGGGGTATCAGTATAATGGGAAGATACCTAATGAAAAAGATGGGGTTTTCATCTTGATTTGTTTTGGTGTATGGAGTATATACAATATAAACACTTTTTGTATATAAAAGTTTTGACAAGTAGGTATTTTGAGATATTGTTAGGGTGGGTGTGGGAGTGTAGAAAATAGAGATTTTAATTTTTAATAAATTATAGAATGGATCTTTCAAAATTTACTTTTGTTTAAAATTATAAAAATAATATCAAATTAAGTTTTGATTTTGATATAAAAGAATTTACAAAACATAATAGGAATACTTTTGAAAATTATAAAAGTTTAATTTCTTTTTTAGAAAATAATTCTAAAAATCAAATTTATATAACAAATACTCAAATTGAAGATTTTTTTGTTGAATGAAATAACCTAATATTAAACTTAAATAAGTATCAAGAATTTTGTAAAAATATAGGTCAAAACTGAACAAATAGAGCACAGGCATTTTTTTCTCGTTGAGTTAGAGATTATACAGAAGATGAAAAGAAAAGTATTAGACTGGAAGCTACTGAATCTGAAATTATAGAAATTATTAAGAATTTTTCAGAAGAACAGAAACATAGTTTTATACAAAAATTACAATGAATTGAAAATATTGAATTTCAAAAAAATATTGATACATCAAGTTTTTCTGAAAAGTATTTTGTAAAAACTTTTTTAAAATTTATTAAAAATAGTGAAATGCAAAATTTAATTATTTCAAATATTCCGCAAATTCAAATAGAAATATTAGAACAACATAAAAACTTTTTGGAAAATAATTTAGATAAGAATGAGAGTGTTATTCAAAATTGGATTGATTGAAAAATTGATAATAATTGAGATTATATAACAAAAACTGATGAAGAAATTAAAAGAATAAGGAAGTCTCGTTGTTTAATCTTTTGATTAGAATTTATATCACATAAGAGTCAAGGAGAATTAAGTAGAAAAAGATTTGATATATTAACAAAATTATCAGAAGATAGAAATGAACATGTAATAATTGAACTAAAATCTCCTTTTGAAGATATTTTTAAAATTGTTAAAGAAGAAAATATAAACTGATGAAAAAGTACTGAATACCATTTATCTAAAGATATTGCTCGTTCAATACCACAAATATTACACTATAAAAGTCTAATAGAAAATAAAGATGAAAATGATGATGATTTTCAAAGAATTTGAATTAAAAAATGAAAAGTAGTAAAATCTATTATTATAATAGGAACAAGAAAATATGATGATTGTATTTGGGAAGAAAATTATACAAGTTTACAAAATACTTTTAGTAATTGATTAGAAATTATAACTTATACTGATTTAATAAAAAAACTTGATACAACAATTAAAAATTTAAAAGATAATTTAACTTAAAGTATAAAATAATTATATCACAAATAATATTTATTTCTTAAAAAAATCATAAAATGACTAAAATAACAAGAAAAATGATAGAACAATGATTGGAGGGAAGTATTGAGAAACAAGCAAAGTTGTTCAATCAGAATTTTATAACAAAGTTTTTATATAAAAGAGCTGTAAAAAAATGACTTAAAACAAAATATTAAAATAAAATAATTAAGAAAAGATTTCTTAGTTATTTTTTTATAATTAAAAATCAATAAAAATGTTAAACTTATTAACATTTTATGTTAATTTTTTGTTAAAAACTTTTGACAAAAATCTATAAAATCATATAATATCAACTATATTAATCTTAACAATTGTATTATGATTAAAAATATAGAAAACCTTAGGAAAGAGAAAAAACTCACTCAAGATGAAGTTGCTAGGTCTCTTTGAATCACAAGACAAACATTCTCAAAGCTGGAAAAGTGAACAGTTGAAATTACTTTATGACAAGCGGTTAAATTAGCAGAACTTCTAGAAATAGATATAGACAATTTTATATCTGACACATGAGCAAGAGCTACAAAAAAAACTGATTGGGAAAAATATAAGCAGATAATTCAGTTTTTTATAGAAAATTGAACAAACAATTGATATAAAATAACTAAAACTAAGTTGGCAAAGCTATGCTACCTTGCTGATTTTGCTTGGTATTATAATAACCTAGAATCATTAACAAACTTAGAATATAGGAGAATACAACAATGACCAGTACCAGATGCTTTTTTTAGTACAATAGAAGAATTATTTAATGATGAATCCATATCTATAATTATTGATTGAAATTCACACTTGATTTGAAATAAAGAACAACCATATACCTGAAAATTAAGCTTAGAAGAAAAGTCTTTGTTAATGAAAATTGCCAAAAAATGGAAAAATGCAAATACAAAAGAAATAGTTGATTTTACTCACCAACAACTACCTTGGATGATTTGTGAAGACAAAGAAATAATCCCATATGGATTAATAACCCAAGAAGATCCAGATCATGTGTACTAGTAATAAATATAATGTGGTAGTAGGTGAGTATGCTAGAAAACATTATATAAAATCTTTTTCTAAGAAATATAAATGAGCTTGGGATAAAACTTTTGAAACTATTGAAAATATGCTATCTCGTATAGTTACATATAATAGAACTTCTAAAGTAAATAAAATACATATATGAGAAAAACAATACATAGCAAAATGTGAGTTTAATATTGAATGACATAGTATTTCAACAAAAGCATCTTGAAATAGAATAATAATTTATGTAGATGAAAATTCAAATGAAGTAAAAATACTTTTACTTTATTGAAAAACAGATGTAAAATGAAGTAATGAAACTAGTTGGTGGGAACAAGAAATAAAAAACAATTACAAAGAGATAAGTAAGTTATTCTCATGATTAAAATAAAAACCAAAAAAAGTGAAATATAATATTTTCACTTTTTTTATTGAAAAATGTCACCTTTTTATTATTATACAGTTATAAAAGATACATAATCAAAATAAATAAACCATGGAACAAGAAATAATTAAAAAAGCTCAGGGCTGAGATAGTGAAGCCTTTGGGGAAATATATGATAAATATATAGACAAAATCTATAGTTTTATATATTTGAAAACCTATGATAAACAAATAGCAGAAGACCTAACAAGTGAGGTATTTTTTAAGCTGCTTAATAATATATCTAAATACAAACAACAAAGCTGAGCCCAGTTTTCTTCTTGGTTGTATAAGATAGCATATAACAGAGTAGTTGATTATTACAAGTCTAAAAAGCAGGAGCTATCTATAGAAAGTATTCTAGAACTAGGTGATGAAAATAATATGACAGATGAAATATATAACAAAGACAAAGTAAAAGAGGTGTATGATTTTATAAATACTCTCAAACCAGAACATAAGCAAATAATTATAATGAGGCTATGGGACAACCTAAGCTATAAAGAAATATCTCAAATTACATGAAAAAGTATAGATAACTGTAAAAAAATATTTTCAAGGAACTGTAAAAAAATAAATGAAAATATAACACTATCAATATTAATTTTACTATTTATATAAAAACAATGACTAATAAACAACAATTAATAGATGAAATAATCTCTTTAGAACCAGAACTAAAAAATAAGGAAAAAGAACTAGAAAATATAATAGAAACTATTATAAAAACAAAACCAAACTTTGAAATCTCAGAAACTTTTAGAAAAAATCTGAGAATGCAGTTACTAGGTTCTAATGAAATAAAAGCTAGTAGTTTTACAAAAACTAACTATATGCAAATAATATCATGATTCCTAGCTTGAGCAGTTGCAACCTTTTGAATTGTGTCTATTATGTGAATAACTAATACACCTCTTGAAGAAACTCAAATAGAGTTCAAAGGAATGACTACTGATGTAGAAGAAGCAGAAAACTTTATAGAATCAGAAGCAATGGAATTATTTGAAGAACAAATGATGCCAGAACCAATGATTTGAAGAATAAGTAAAGAAAAAGTCCAAGATATTAGCTTAGAGGAAAAATTAAAAAACTATTTTGAAGAAAATAAATTAGATATGAAATATTTAAAAAATATTTCAGAAATAATGAAAGACTTAGATGAAAAACATCTAAAAGCAATACTTGAAATAATAAATTCTTATAACTAAAAATAAAATTATGAAAAAACAATACAAACTACCACTAATAATTAATTTAATTATTATAGTAATAGCTTGAACTGTATATTACTTAAATACTCCATGATACAAATGTGAAAAAAACTGAAATATCTGGAAAAAAGTAGGTAGAGCACAGATTTATGCTTGTATAACTCCATACCCAGACTGATGAAAAAATTGTGTTTCTTCTCAGGATTGTGTTTGAAATTGTATAAAAAAAGATATTGATGGTAAAGCTTTTTGTGAAAAAGATAGCAACAGATTTTGATGTTCAAATACTGTTGAGAATATAGCAAAGGGAGAGGGGATTTTGTGTATTGATTAAGGAAAATAAAAGAGATAGATCTTAAATTTTAGTATCTATCTTTTTTTGTATTTGATAAATTTTATGGGCAAGATGAGAATATTATAAAAATGTATATTTTCTTATATCTAAATAAAAAAGTCAAACCTTAAGGTTGATATATAATAATTTATACCTATAATAATAAATTATTATTTAATAATATTTTAAAATACATGTGATTAGTTGCATTAAATGATATAAACCTTTCAGTAAAAGAACAAAGGGAAGAATTATTAAAATTAAATCCAGATTTATTAGCTGGAGTATATTGTATATTATATAAAATTGTTGAAGAGTTAAATTTAGAACTAGTAGATAACGTTTTAACTTGTTATCCAAATCAATTGGATAACTTAAAATGATTAGATGATAATTTAGATATTACAATAATTAATTTATCAGAATTAAGGAAATAAAAAATAGAAATATTATCTTGAAATAGTATAGAAATAAATCATCCAGTACTACTTTCTAATTGAGTAATTGAAACTATTGAAGCACAAAATAAAGATTGAAAAATAAAAAAACACTTAATTTCTACACTTAGAGATTGATGAGCTGCTGATACTTTACAAAGAACAACTACAGCAGGTAGAAATTATTCTGATAATTTACATAATGATTTAGAGAGGGAATATATAGAAGAATCACCATTTTTGTGATATGATAATGAATGAAATCTTGCTTTGGCTACAATTGATAATTCTGAAGAATCAATAGATATTTTAAGATGATCTATTAACTTTTTTTTAGAAAGAAAACATTTAAAAGCATGAGATGAGAATTATGAATATGTAAAAAATAATTTTGAAAAAAACTTTCCTTGAGTTAATTATGATATGTTATGAAAAACTTTATTTGACATTATAGATAATAATAGAGTATTTACATACTCAACTCAAGAAGAGAATGATTTCGAATGGTTATGAGGAGAGATAAAGGAAGTTTCACTTGGAGAAACAAGATGAAAATACTTTGTGTATTTTGATAGAGACAATAATACTATAGAATATAGATTACTTAGAAAAATAACATGATTTAATGAGTGATTTAAACCTTTATCAAAAAGGCCTTCTAGACTTTATTTAGAAAGTCAAAATCAATACCCAAGAGTTCCAAGAGTAGAAAATGCAAGAGATTGATATGTTCCTACTGTAAATTATTTTTGAGAAATAGTTAGGGATCTTTTATTAATTAAAGAGAGTAAAATAAAAAGTATAAGGGATAGAAAATTATCAGATTACTATCATTCTATGAGGATTAGAAATAATGATAAAGTATCTATGAGTGAAGCTGATAAAAAAAGAATAGTTTTTGAACTATTAGAAAATAAGGAATACTCTTTATATACTCCATGAAAAATGGAAGATATAAGATATAAACAAAATGGAATATGACTTAATTTAGAAGCTTATAGGCATGTTTGAAGATTAATAGAAAATAAAAATGGTTATTTATTATTAGATAATTTTGAGGTAATAAATCATAATTGAAAACAAATTGAATTAAGATTATGGTTTTTCCTAAATTTAATTGATAATGGCTCTCCACAAACTTATGTTGAGTCAAAAAATATTATTGCAGAATTATAAAATAATTTTTTACTTCTTTTATCAAGGAGTTTTTTGTATTTGAAAAATAAATAAATTTAGTTATAGTAAAGAAAAAATATTTTAAATATTAGAAAAAATATGAAGGATTTAAATATACAGCATTCTGATCATAATAGAGAATGATTAACTCCTGTAAAAATAATACATCTTTTTGAGGTTTTATTTAATAAGGAAGCAACTATAGTTTTAGATTCTGTAAAACTATTTCAAGATATAGATTTTGAAAATTTGTATCAAAAATGAAAAAACTGAATTATTTTGGATATAGATGAATGTGTTGCACCTCACCACTGAGAGATACTTAAGGAAAATGAATATATTATTAAAGGTTTAATAAGTAAATGATGGAAAATTGTTATTTTTTCAAATATGAAGAAATCAGATAGATATACAAATTTAGAATCTTTGTGAATAGAAGTTATAACTTCTAAATATGCAAAACCAGATAAAAAATGATTTAATGAATGTATTGATTCAATGTGAATGGATAAAAAGGAAGTAGTTATGATATGAGATAACTTCTTAACTGATGGATGAGCAATACAAGCATGAATAGATTTTATAAAAGTAGAGCCTATATTAACTACCTGAGATAAAAAATCAGTTTCAAGAGTTGTACAAGTATTTATGAGAAAAGTAGTTGATAGAGTGGCTGTTATTAGAGGTAATATATAAAAAATATTTTAATACTTAATTTTAAATATATGAAAACAATTTTAGTTGATGCAATAAATACGTTCTTTGTAATAGGGGAATGAATTAATCAAGATATGTATAAATTATTAGAATCATATTCAAATAAAAAAATTATTCTAACTAATGCAGATGAAGAAAAACAAAAATCATTAGGTTTTGTTAATATGCCTTATGAAGTATTTACTTTAAATTTTGATCCTGAAAAAATTGATCCTAAATATTATAAAACTCTATTATCTAAGTACAATCTGTCTGAATCTGATGTAATTTATTTTGAACATAATATAGATGCGGTAAAATCAGCAAAATCTGTATGAATTAATACATACCATTATGATAAAGATAAAAGAGATTTGGAATCATTAAAGGAATTTATAAATAATAATATATAATAACTATGGATAAAGCTCTTTTACTACATTGATGGTGATGAAGTTCTCTTGAAAATTGGTTACCATGGTTGAAAATAAAATTAGAGGGAATGTTGTTTGATGTATATGTCCCAAACCTTCCAAATACAGATAACCCAGTTTTAGAAGAACAAGAGGAATATATTGATATTTATTCTTGAGATTTTAAAGAAGCCTGATTAATTGTATGACATTCTTTAGGTTGTCAGTTAGCTATGAATTTTTTATATGAAAATAATATAGAGAACTCTACAGTTATACTAGTAGCTCCAACTTACCCATGATTAGCTTCAGAATTATGAAAAGAAATATTAGGAGAAACTTATGATACTATTGAAAAATACTATGATTTTCAGTTAGACTTTGATAAATTAAATAAGCAAAATAATAAAATCATAGTATTTCTTTCAGATAATGATCCATATATTAATATGGAAAGTGCAAAAAAATATTACAAAAATATAGATAATATTAAATTTATAGAATTCAAAAATAAATGACACTTCAATAAAACATCATGAGTTTTAGAACTAGAAGAGATATTAGAATATCTTGAAAAATAAATAAATTTAGTTATAGTATAGGGAATATTTATATATAAAATATTGATTGCTAATGAATAAAAATGATAAAATTATAATTTATAATACTGATGATTGAAAAATATCAGTTGCTTTATATGCACAGTCTTGAAATATTTGGATGAATCAAAACCAAATATCAGAACTTTTTGATACCTCTGTTCCAAACATCAGTATGCATATAAAAAATATTATAAATGAATGAGAATTAAGCCAAAAATCAGTTATTAAGGATTACTTAACAACTGCCTCTGATTGAAAAAGCTATAATGTTACTTTTTATTCTCTAAAGATGATTTTAGCAATTGGTTTTAGAGTAAAAAGTTATAGATGAATACAGTTTAGACAATGGGCTATGCAGAACCTTGAAGAATATATGGTAAAGGGATTTGTAATGGATGATGAAAGATTAAAAGAACCTGATGGAAGAACTGATTATTTTGATGAATTACTTGCTAGAATAAGAGATATTAGAAGTTCTGAAAAAAGATTTTATCAAAAGGTAAGAGATTTATTAAAATTAAGTAGTGATTATGATAAAACAGATAAAGCAACAGAAATGTTTTTTGCTGAAGTTCAAAATAAAATTTTATATGCAATTACTTGAAAAACAGCTGCAGAACTTATAGTTAGCAGAGCAAATGAAAATTTATTAAATATGAATTTAACAAATTGGAAATGAATAAAAGTTAGAAAACAAGATATATATATTGCAAAAAATTATTTAATAGAAGATGAGCTTGATGATTTAAATAGATTTGTAACAATATTTTTAGAAACTGCTGAATTTAAAGTAAAAAAACATGAAGATATTACTTTGAAATTTTGGAAAGAAAATATAGATTCATTAATAATTTACCATGATAAACAGCTACTTCCTTGAAAATGAACTGTTTCAAATAAACAAATGAAAGAACAAGTAAAAATTATATATGAAAAGTATGATAAGAGAAGAAAGCAAAATGATTTATTAAAAGCTGATGAAGATGATTTAAAAGAGTTAGAAAAGCTTGAAATTAAATTAAAATTAAAAAAATAGTTAATTTTTTAATAGAATGGTAATTTTGCAGAGGTCCTTGTACTGTTATGGATAAAGCTCTTTTACTACATTGATGGTGATGAAACTCTCTTGAAAATTGGTTATCATTCAATAAAACATCATGAGTTTTAGAACTAGAAGAGATATTAGAATATCTTGAAAAATAAATAAAAAACTATAAACAAAAATTTATAATTGACAAAAAATATAAAAAATGTACAATATGTACATAATATATATTTTAATAAAAAATTATGGAAGTATCAGTAACAGATTTTAGAAATAATATATCTACTTATTTTGATAAAGTATATTTTGAAAAAGAAAATATTATTTTAAAAAAAAGATGATATAAAATAAAATTAACTTATGAATTAGATGAACTTGATGATGAGTCTAATTTTGATAATGCAGTGAAATCAAAAAAGGTGAGAAATAAATTATCCTTATTAGCAGAGAAAATATAGTATGAAAATAATATTTACAGATAGTTTTAATAAAAAATTACTACAGTTATGAAGTATTAGTAATAAAGATATTATTAATTTAATTAAAAAATATCCAAATACTAATAATTTAGTAGTAATTGATAATATTAATACTTCAAAAATTATAAAGGGATATTTATTTTCTAAAAAAATAAGAATACTTATATTATTTGAATATATAAAATGAAAATTTATACCTGTTTCTATTGTTAGAAAAGAAAGCCCAAAGTGAAAAAATATTGTAAAAAGTAATTATATTGAATTATTTTGAAATGATATTGATAAAGTAATAGCAGATATAGATAATAATAACTGGGAAGAAATTATAATTTAAAATCCTTTCTTAAACACCTCTTAAACAAAAATAGTATTTTATATTTGATTTAATTA
>CAYFPB010000050.1:0-9674 GCA_964344895.1 uncultured Candidatus Peribacteria bacterium
ACAAAAGGATAGTAAAATTTTGCTATCCTTTTTGTGTTAGAAATAATATATTATAATATGTTAATATATTGTTTTTCTGAAAAAAAATATTGGGATAAAATAGGGGATTTCTTATTTTTTGTAAATATGAGTTTTTGATTTTTCAAAAAAATTTTGAAAAATAATAAAAATAAGTATAATGTATATGTTCTTAAATGAACAAGAAATAAAATAATCGAAAAAAGAGCCCTGGCAGGGGCTCTTTTTTCTTACTTGAATTTTACTGCAATAGTAAATTCAACGCTAATTTTCCATAAGGAAAATCTAATATGTATACTCATAAGTATTACATGTTAAGAAATAAAATAATCACTCTTAAATAGATAAGAGTATATTTATAGTATATATAAAAATAAAAAAGTAAAATAAAAATTTGCAAAAAAATATATTATGTATATAGTTAAAATACTATTTTAATTTATAATTAAAAGATTATGAAATATAATAATAAAAAGTCTTATTTAAAAGGATTTATCAATTTTGAAATTGATATAAAAACTTGAAAAGATTATAAAAAAGACAAATAATATTTATACAATACATAAAAATGATAGAATCATCAAAAACACAAGAGACATCTAGAGTAGTAACTCAGTCAGAAAAACCAGAAGATAGAAATAAGATTTCTAATATTTTGCGTCCTTTAAAGTTGGAGGATTATGTAGGGCAGGAGAGTATAAAAAAACATCTGTCTGTTTCAATAGCTTCATCAAAAATCAGATGAGAAGCAATGGAGCATGTACTTTTTTATGGACCTCCATGACTTTGAAAAACTACTCTTTCAAATATCATTGCAACAGAAATGGAAACAAATTTGAAATCAACAAGTGGACCAGCAATTGATAAACAATCAGATCTTGTAAGTATATTATCAAATTTAGAAGAAGGAGATATATTGTTTATAGATGAGATACATAGATTGAGGCCACAAGTTGAGGAAATATTATATACTGCTATGGAAGATTTTGAAATAGATATAATGGTATGATCTGGAACATGAGCTCAAAGTGTGAAATTACCATTAAAAGAATTTACTTTAGTTTGAGCAACTACTAGACTATCTGCACTATCTTCACCATTAAGAGATAGGTTTTGAAATGTACTAAAACTTGATTTTTATTCAAGTGATGATATATCAAGTATAGTTCATAATAATGCTTTAAAATTAGAATTAAGTTTGGCTGAAAATGTACTTGAAAATATTTCAAAAAAATCAAGATGAACACCTAGAATAGCAAATAGATTATTAAAAATAGTTAGAGACTATAGTACTATATGAAAAGATGTATCAAATAATGAGGAATTAAAAAATATATTTAAAGATATAGGTATAGATGATTTATGACTTGATTATTTAGATAGGAAGTACTTAGAAACTATATACTCAAAATTTAATAGTTGACCTGTATGATTAAATACTCTATCTTCAGCAATATGAGAAGAAGAATCAACTCTAGAAGATGTAGTAGAACCTTATTTATTACAAATTGGTTTTATAGAAAGAACACCTAGATGAAGAAAAATATCATGAGCTTGAATTAATCATTTAAATAAATAACCCCAAAAAAATATATGTCCATTTGGCAAACTAAATCTTGGTGAGAAATGTTAGTTAAATCAAACCAAGCAGAAAAAATAATAGAAACAAATTGAGTTTTTATTGAAAAAAGAGCTATAGCTTTATGAGAATATGGTTTATTTGTTTTGTGATTAGAAAAAGAATTAAATAAACAAGATATTAACAATTTGTTAGAAGTATGTAAAAAAGAAGATGCTTTATTTTTACAAATAGAAACTCTAGACTATTTAAAAGAAAAAAATATAGAGATAGACTGATTTAAAAACTGTTTTTATAAAAAGTTTATAACACCATATACAGCTGTAATTGATTTATCTTTATCAGAGGATGATATTTTATTAAAAATGAAACCAAAATGAAGATATAATATAAGGTTGGCATTTAAAAAATGAATAGAAGTAAAAAAAGTAGAAAAAACTAGTGAAAATATAGAGGAATTTTATGAGCTTATTATAGAAACAACAATGAGAGATGGTTTTTTCTGAAATACTCTTGATTATTATAATAAATTTTTAGAGTTAGAGGAGTCAGAATTATTAATAGCTTATAAAGATAATATAGCTATTGCTTGAGCTATATTTGTATTTAATAAAGATGAATCAATTTATTATTATTGAGCGTCAACAAGTAATCCAAAATATAGAAACTTAATGGCTCCATATTTACTACAATGGGAAGCAATAAAAATAGCTAAAGAATTTTGATCTAAGTATTATGATTTTTTATGAGTAGCTAAACCTTGAGATAGATATAGTAGTCTATCATGAGTTACTGATTTTAAATTAAAACTAACTCCTGATGTAAGGGAAGTAAGTGAAAGTTTAATTTACATAAATAAAAAATGGAAGTTCAAATTAATTCAATTTATAAGAAAATTAAGAAAAAAATATTAAAATTACTTGAAAAAAAATAAATTATTACTAATATAGTAATAATTTATTTTTTTAATTATAAAAACATGTTTAAATTACCAGAATTACCATATGCTAAAAATGCATTAGAACCATATATATCTGAAGAGACTTTAGAATATCACTATGGAAAACATCACCAAACATATGTTACAAACTTAAATAATTTAACTTCAGGAAGTGATCTTGATAATGATGACTTAGAAGATATTATAAAAGATTCAGAAGGGGGAGTATTTAATAATGCTGCACAAGTATGGAATCATAGCTTTTATTGGAATTGTATGGCTCCTAATGCTTGAGGAGAAGCTAGTTGAGAAATTGCTGAATTAATAAATAGAGATTTTTGAAGTTATGAGGAATTTAGAGAAAAGTTTAGCACAAGTGCTGCTACTAATTTTTGATCAGGTTGGACTTGGTTAGTTAGTACTCCTGAAGGGAAACTAGATATAGTGAATACCTCAAATGCAGCAACAGTACTAACTACTGATAATAAAGCTTTACTTGTTATAGATGTATGGGAACATGCTTATTATATAGATACAAGAAATGCTAGACCTAAATATATAGAAAACTTTTGGAACTTAGTTAATTGGGACTTTGTAAATGCTAATCTAAAATAAAAAATATCTGCTTAAAAGCAGATATTTTTTATTTAACCACTAAATTCACAATTTTTCCTGGTACATAAATTTCTTTTACTAAATCTTTTGCTTCTAACCATTTAGCTACATCACTATTTGTTTTAGCTTTTTCTAAAACACTATCTTTATCTTCATCTTTGTTTATTTCAATAGTTCATCTAACTTTTCCAAGTACTTGAACTGCTATTTTAATAGTATCGTCTACTACTAGATTTTTATCATATTCTGGCCAGCTAGATTTAAATACAGATTCTGTTTCTCATATTCTTTCCCATAATTCTTCAGCTAAGTGAGGGGCAAATGGATGAAGTATTCTTGTAAATTTACTTTTCCATTCTGACTGCATAGTTTCATCTTTTGGTAGTCAGTTATTAACTAAGATAATCATAGCAGCTATAGCTGTATTAAATTTGTAGTTTTCTATATCTTCTTCTACTTTTTTAATAGTTTTGTGAAGTAGTTTCATTGTATTATTGTCTTCTTCACTAGATTGTTTTGCTTCAGCTGTAAATAGTCTTTCAGATTTTTCTAGAAATCTTCTAACACCAACTATACCTTTAGTATCCCATGGAGCAGAATCTTTAAATTCAGCCATATACATTTCATATAACCTTAGACTATCAGATCAATATTCTTCTATTATATCATCAGGATTTACAACATTTTTTAAACTTTTTGACATTTTTGAAACAATTCTGTTTAATTCTTCTCAAGAGCTTATTTCAAAGTATTTTCAATCTTTTTCTTCTACTAAATCATTAGCTACTAGTCATCAATTTTTTCTTTGGAATGCATGAGCTAGTATAAGACCTTGGTTTTTTAGTCTATAAAAGGGTTCATCATTACTAACTACTCATATATCAAATAAGAATTTATGCCAAAATCTAGAATAAAGTAGGTGTAATACAGCATGCTCTGCTCATCAAACATAAGAGTCAACTTGTCCCCAGTATTTTTCTACATCTGGATTCACAAGCTCTTTATCATTTTCAGGATCCATATATCAAAGGTAATACCAGCAGCTACCTCACCATTGAGGCATAGTATTTGTTTCTCTTTTTCATACAAGATTATCAGCTAGTTTTATATGTACGAAATCCTCAACTTTAGCAAGAGGTGAGTGTCAGTCTCAAGCTGGTTCATAGTTTTCTACCTCAGGTAATTCAAGTGGTAGATTATAATCACAAACTATTTTTCCATATATTCCATCATATATTTTAGAAAATACTTTTCAATCTATTATTAATTCTCTTACTTTACCAGAACATGTAGTTGAGTCACAAGATGATTCTCAATCTTTTGGTGGTCTTTTTAGGATGTATGCTGTATTAAAGATTTTTGTATAATTTTCACTTGAATAATATGTTTTTACTTCATATTTTTTATCATCAATTTTTTCAAGAACTACTCTAAATATTTTTTTGTTAATATTAATATATCAAATTAAATCATTTTCAAATACTAGTTTATCTAGATTATTAAGTATTTTTTTTCAGAATATAGATCTAAAGGTAAATTCCTTATCTGTCTTGTTTCTAAAGTGATTTGCTAATTTTCTTCAATCAAATATTATTGTTCATTTTTTGGTAATTATTTCTTTATTTAATTTAAAAAGCTGAGTTTTTTTATCTTTTCATTTGACTTTTTGAACTGTTTTGAGTATACTGAACTTATAAGAGAACTTAGCAGAGTCCAATAGAGGACCGACTTCACTTTGTGGAGAGCTGTTCTCTTTTTTTGTTGTCTCAATATTTATATGTTTTAATTTCTTTAATTGTCCTATATCTAGGTGAATAAGAGGAATAGGTTCTCACCAATATCTTTGTCTAGAAAATAACCAGTCTCTAAGTTTGTAGTTAACCTTCTTTTCTCAGAATCAATTTTTTTCTGCATACTCAGTTAGTTTTACTTTTGCTTCTGCTGATTTAAGTCAATCGAACTCTCCAGAGTTTGTTAGTATTCAGTACTCGGTAAAAGCACTTTCAGTTATATCTCCACCTGAAATACTTTCAATTATCTCTAAATCATATTTCTTAGCAAATTCAAAATCTCTTGTATCATGAGCTGGTACAGCCATTACAGCTCAGCTACCATAGTTACCAAGTATATAGTCTCAAATCCATAGTGCTACTTCTTTTCAGTTAAATGGATTTATAAGATAACTACCTGTAAATACTCATGTCTTTTCTTTATCATCTGCTGTTCTATCTTGGTCAGATTTAGAGTTAGCATTAGAAATGTATTTTTCACAATTAACTTTTTGTTCTTTAGTTATAAAATCATTAACTTGTGGATGATCTGGTGCAAGTACAGCATAAGTCATACCAAAAACTGTGTCTATTCTGGTTGTATATACTTTAATAGATGGACTATTATTATATTCTTTTAAACTATTTGTTAGTTTATCATTTTGATAAAAAGTTTTTACATAATAGTTTCAATTATTTTGTTTTCACAATACTACTTTTATTACATTATTTTTAAAAATAATGTTTCATATGTTTTCAGAATTGAATTTAATTTTATCAATATTATAAAAAATAGTTCAGAGTATATTTTTTCTATAATTGAATTCTTTAGTCGATTTTGATCTAAAATGTTTTAAAATATTTGCTGAATTAAAGATAATTTTTTTATCTCAATTTATAATAGTTGCATCAATCTTTTTAATAAAATGAGTTTTTTTCTTGACTTTTATTGTATTATTCAATATAATGCTTATATGTGAGGCTTTAGCCGGGCAATTGAGTCCAACTCCATCGGAGATGCAAGCCTCATTTTTTTGTAATTGTTTTTTTAAAGGATTCATTGATAATTTCATCTCAAACTCACAACCTTCAGATTTTCATATCCAGTTTCTTTGCATATCTTTTATACCTTCAGGCCAGTCTAGTTTATCTACATCATTAAGTAACCTATCTGCATATTTTGTAATAGCAAGTACCCATTGTCTTAATTTCTTTTTTTCTACTTTTGTACCACATCTTTCACATGTAAAATCATATAAAACTTCTTCATTAGCAAGTCATGTTTTACAACTTGGACAGTAGTTTATAGGCAAGTCTTGTTCATAGGCTAAACCATTTTCAAATAGTTTTAAAAATATCCATTGAGTCCATTTATAGTATTTTGGATCAGTAGTATCGATCTCTCTATCCCAATCATAAGAAAAACCTAATGCTTTTATTTGTTTTTTAAATGTATCTATATTATTATCAGTTGTTACTCTAGGGTGTGTACCTGTTTTTATTGCATAGTTTTCTGCAGGTAATCAAAAAGCATCCCATCCCATAGGGTGAAGGACATTAAATCAATTAGCTGTTTTATATCTAGCTACTATATCATTAGCAGTATATCATTCTGGATGCCCCACATGTAGTCATGCTCCTGAAGGGTAAGGGAACATATCTAGAGTATAATATTTTGGCTTAGAAAAATCATTTTCTACTTTAAATGTTTTATTTTTATCCCAATAGTTTTGCCATTTAGCTTCTATGTCTTTATGTATATACATTATTATATAATTTAATTACTAAAAATTTTGTCTTACTATAAGCAAAAATAAAATAAAATAAAATTTTTTTTTGAAAAAAAATAAAATTGCTTATAATAGCAATAATTAAAATTTAATAATTATATTATGATTAATAAAATATTTGTTTTTTGAGGTATGGCAGCAGCTGCAATTTTAATTATAGAGAATTTAGTTATTTGATTGCAGGCATATGTTTTTATTGATAGTAATTCTACTGCAGGTTTTTTATCTTTAATTTCAACAATTATATGAGTTTTTATATGATATTGATTTAGGTGAATGTTTGAGAAAAAAGCTTCAGATGATGAAAATTATGATTTTTAATTCAAATAAAAAAAGTAGTAAAATTTTTACTACTTTTTTTATTTATTCAACTATACAAATAATCCTAAGAACCAGTTAATTATTGATTGAGCTAAGAATATTATTAATAATCACATTAAAGCTTGTATAATAATTGTTTTTCATTTCTTTACTTTTTCTTCATTTCAAGCAGCTGTTAAGATATTAAAACCTCACCAAACAGCAAATAATACAGCAATTATTGCTAAGAAAGTAGCAAATGTACTTACATATGATTGAGCTGCTGTTTCTAAAGCTCTTTCTTCTCAACCAACTGTAACTTTATCTCTTCAGAACATAGAACCAGCATCTGCTGCAGCAACAGAATTAATATTAATTAAAGCTGTTCATGCTACTGCATAAAAACTATTTTTTACTAAGTTTTTCATAATATAAAAATTAAAATAATAAACATAGCTATTATAGAGTAATTTTATAAAAATCAAATTTTTTTATAATAAAAATTGCTTTTTATACAATTATGAGTATATTATACATAATATTTTTAATAATGTAATAGTGGATAGAAAGGATTTTTTAAAAAAGCTTAGACAGTATGGGATAGATAATACTGTACCAAATATAAGTGATGTAAATGTTAAATTGCTTATAGATTTGATAAAAATTTCAAAAACTAAAAAAATGCTTGAGATTTGAACAGCAAATTGATTTAGTTCTATTAATTTTGCAATAGAATTAGAAAAAGTTGAGTGAGAACTTATAACTATAGATTTTTCACCAAAATCATATGCTGAAGCACTGGAGAATTTTAAAGAGGCAAAAGTTGAGAGAGTAATTAAAGCAATACTTGGTAATGCCTTAGATGAAATACCAAAACTGGAAGATGATTATTTTGATTTTGTATTTATAGATGGTATGATGAGAAGAAGTAAGGATTTTTTAGAGTTATCTTGGCCAAAACTAAAAAAATGATGAATAATAATAATAGATGATGTGATAAAATTTAGAGAAAAAATGGTATGACTTTGGGAATACCTAGATGAACATAATGTAGCTTATAATATATTACCAATCGATGAAGATGATTGAGTAATGATGATTGTTAAATAATTAAATATGAAATATATAATAAAAATATCACCTGAAATTACAATTAAATCCAAACCTGTAAGAAAAAGGTGTATACTAAAATTGAAAAATAATATAAAAAAACACTTAGATTTTAATGGAGTAAAATCACATGTTGAAGGAAATTGGGATAGAATTAATGTTGAAGTAAAGGATACAAAAATTTCAAATATTTTGAAAAAAATACCATGAATAGCATATTTTATGGAAGTAGAAAGTTTTATATTACCTGAAGAGGAAAATAAGATTTTTGATTTTGTTTTTAATAAGGTAAAAGATTACTATTTAGAAAAAATAGAAGATAAAAGCTTTGTGGTAAGAGTTAAAAGGTCTTGAAATCATGATTTTAAATCAATAGATCTTGAAAGATATATATGATGAGGCTTATTAAAATACTCTAATAATGCAAAAGTTCAGTTAAAAGATCCTGAGCTAACTGTAAAAATTGATGTAAAAGATAAGAAATTTAGTATTATAAAAAGTAGAATAGAGTGAGTCTGAGGTTATCCAACTTGATTTCAAGATAAGGTACTTAGTCTTATCTCATGAGGTTTTGATTCATGAGTAAGTACATACTCTATGATGAAAAGGTGATGTGAAGTAGATTATTTATTTTTTAATCTATGATGAAATGCACATGAGATAGGAGTTAAACAAGTAGCTTATTATTTATGGAAAAACTTTTCAATACCTCATAAGAGAGCAAGGTTTATAACTGTTAATTTTGAAGAAGTTATTGCAGAATTATTAACAAAAGTAAATCATAAATATAGATGAGTAATATTAAAAAGATTTATGTTGAAAGTAGCTTCAATTATATCAAAAGATCATTATTATGCACTTGTAAAGTGAGATAGCTTAGGTCAGGTATCAAGTCAAACATTAAAAAATATGCATGTAATTGATAAAGTTAGTGAAAATTTAGTTTTAAGACCTCTTATTGCAAATAATAAGCAAGAAATAGTTGATGTATCTAAGGAAATATGAACATATGATTTTGCTTGTAGTATGCCAGAATATTGTTGAGTAATTTCTGATAAGCCAGCTACATGAGCAAAACTTGAAGATATAGAGAATGAAGAAAAAAATATAGAATCAAAAGTTTTGGAAAATGCAGTAGAGAATATGAAAATAGAGTTTGTTAAAGATATGATGAATATATATGATGAAAAATCTGATATAAGTATCAAGCAGGTTTCAGAAGTCTGAGAAAAAGATATAATAATAGATATAAGGGAAGAACAATTTATAGAAAAATCACCATTAGATAATAAATTATGAACAATATTAAAAATACCATTTTTTGAAATAAATAATAGATTTAAAGATTTAGATAAATCAAAAACTTACTTATTTTATTGTGATAAGTGAATATTATCAAATCTACACTCTCTTTATTTAAAAGAAAAATGATATAATAATATAAAAATATTTAGGTTATTAAAAAAGTAAATTATAGATATTATTATAAAATTAGTCAACAAAAAATTTTTTTTTATGTTGCATTAATAAAAAAAATTATTAATATGAGTTAG
>CAYFPB010000051.1:0-9659 GCA_964344895.1 uncultured Candidatus Peribacteria bacterium
TAAATATAAGATAGTTTGGAGTTTATTTATAATAAAAAAAAATTCAAATTTAATTTTGAAATTAAATTCGAACCCTTTTACTTTATATTATATTTTGTGTAAATGTAAAAATAATTATTATCCATCCATATAGGTCAGTCAAAATGTTTGTATTCCTTATTAAGGAAAATATTTTAAGAAGCCTGATTACTAATATTTGAAAGAATTAACCCTCAGCAAGAATCTAATAGAACCTCTTAGGTGTTTATACGAGTGTAAGGAAAATTTGTATTGACCTGCCACCTATAAAATAGATACATTTATTATAATAAAAGTTGATTTATTATCAAATAAAAATAAAATAATGTATGTATTTTTTATAATTAACCCTAAAATCATGTTTAAATATAATTTGATAAATAAGCCTAAAATAGAAATAGATAGTATTACTATTGACACAATCCTAAAAAGTATTTCAAAAACAGTAGAAATTAATCAAAATTGAACTATCAATTTAGTGTTTTTAGATAGTGAAAGTATAAAAAATTTGAACAACAATTATAGAAACATTGATAAAAGTACTGATGTTTTAAGTTTTTGATACTTTGATAACTTTTCTTGATTGGATGAGAGTGATACTGCTTGAGAACTTGTTTTTAGTGAAGAAAAAATAAAAACTCAAGCAATAGAATATGGCCTATGAGAAGAGATGGAATTTTATAAATTACTTATTCATTCTGTACTACATATTTTAGGATATGACCATGAAAATGATAGTGACTACAAAGTCATGAAAAAACTAGAAGACAAAATTTGGAAACAAATATTTGAAAAATAATAAATAATAAGTATATTAATTGTAATAATGATAATTAAATAATTATTCATTATTCATTATCTATTATTTGTTATTTAAATATGCAATATAAAATCCCTATTCAAATAGAAAATGAAGATCCTATATTTTTAGGATTAAGTCTAAGACAATTAGCTATTATAATGATAGGTTGAGGTATTGGTTATTCACTATTTACTTCCCTAGCTCCTAGTTTTTGAGTTGAAATAGCACTACTACCTTCTTGACTTATTTTTTGAATTGCTGTTACTATAGCTGTATTTAAATATTCAGAAATGACCTTTATGCAATTTATACTTGCTTTTATTAGACAAGTAGTAAATATGACAGAAAGAAAATGGATAAAATGAGTTGATAGTTTCCAACCAATTGATATATGATATATTACAAGTACAAGTGCTAAAAAAGAAGAAAAAGTAGACATGAGTAATAAGATAGATAAAATAAAAGAGATGGAAGAAAAATTAAATAAAATTTAATTAAACTATAATGACAATTAAAAATACAAATAAAGATCATCCAGATAGTTCTACTCAAAGATACTTACCTTTTTCTTGAATTAGAGAAAATATTGTCTTAATGAAAGATGATAGTGCAAGGATAGTTTTAAGGTGTAGCACTATAAATTTCTTATTAAAGAATAGTGATGAACAAGACTCAATAATAATTAGTTTTCAAAGATTTTTAAACTCTCTTGATTTCCCTATTCAAATTATTGTACGTTCAAAAAAACTTGATATTGATACTTATCTAAATAATTTAAATGATAAAGCTTTAAAACAACAAAACTCTTTGTTACAAAATCAAACTTATGAATATATAGAGTACCTTCGTAAATTAATTGAAGTAGCTCAAATAATGAAAAAAGAGTTCTATATTGTATTACCATTTGATAATGATGATAATAAAAGTGTAAAAGATCCTGGTTTTATGTGAATGTTTACAAGTTTTTGGCAATCAATTAATTCTTGAGTTGATACCATAAAAATAAAAGGACAACTAAGAAATTTTAATAAAATGAAAAAATGATTAGCTTCAAGAGTAAACTCAGTAAAAACATGATTGGAAAATATGTGAATAAAAGCTGAAGAGTTAAATAAAGCTGAATTAGTAAAATTTTTAACTGATTATTATAACCCTAGCCTAGATAGCTTAGTAAAAATAAAAGAAGATATCTCTAAATATAATCTAACTAATAATTAAAATGAAAAAACTACTCTATACATTAATATGAAGCTATTATTCTTTAAAACTAGCATATGCTGATTGATCAGATGGCTGAATTTTTTGAGATTTTGCTTGAGAAGAAAGTCAAGAAAAACTAAAAACTTGAGATATAGAATTAAGTGATATACCAAATATGATAAGAGAAGCTATTGATTTTTTTATGTGAATCGCTTGAACTATTGCAATTATATTTATAATAATATGAGCTTATCAAATATTATTTGGGTCTTTTGAACAAGATAAAACAAAGTGAAAAAATACAATTATTATGGCTATTTTTTGATTTGCTATAGCAAGTCTTGCTTGGTTTATAATAAAATTTATAATTGATAATCTATCTTAAAATGTCTACTAATAACTATTTTTGGGAATTTGATGATACAAAAACAAGATCTACTCTATGGTATATAATAGCATTCTCAATTGTTATAGGTCTAGTTATCTGGTGATTTTTTACAAAACAGTACTGAATGAGTTTTATTATTCTACTTATTGCTTGACTTGTATACTTTACTGAAAATAACTCACCTGATAAAATTTGAGTATCTATAGATGAAAATTGAGTTAAAATTGCAAATACAAACTACAATTTCAACTCAATTAGCTCTTTCCAGTTTATAAATAAAAATAATGAAGCATTTTTGTTAAGATTTAATCTAAATAATAAATGATTAAGATATATTGATGTAAAAGTAAGTGCTAAAGTTGAAAAAGATATAAGACCTATTCTTTCAAATTTTACTGAGGAAGAAGATGAAAGAAATCTAAATTTCTCTGAAAAATTTATATACTTATTAAAATTATAAATATGAAAGTTTTATTTTCTATATTATTTAATGCTTTAATCTTATTTGTAATTGGTTTTATACTAAATACTCCTGGTTGAACTTGAGTTATAGTTGAAGGCTGATTAAAAACATATATGGTTTGAGGTATTATCTTATGATTAATGAATGTAACAATTAGACCAATACTAAAAATAGTCACTCTTCCTTTATTTATAATATTTTGGTGACTAGTTAGTCTTTTTATAAATTGAGCTATATTATACTTTTTTACTGAAATAATAGCCATTTTAGATATACCTTGAGTGGTTTATGAGATAAAAGATTGGATAAATTTAGTAATTGCTGTTGCAATTTTTAGTTTTTTGAATATGTTTTATTCTACTTTAATTTCTAAAAAATAACGATTATGTTAGATATGTTAAAATTTGTTGAAATATTTGTTGCTATAGTATTAATATTTTTTGTTTTAATCCAAAATAAAAATGTTAGTTTAAATTTAAGTAACATGAGCTGAGGTATGGGAGAAGTTACAAAAAGATGACCTGAAAAAGTTCTACACAATATAACTATATTTTTATGAACTATATTTATCATAAATTCAATTGCCTTATTTCTTCTTAGTAAATAATTAAAGACTTAAAATCTATATGATAACTGATAAAATTCTAAAACTAAAAAAATACTTATTTCTAATAAGTATTCTGTTTTTAGTAGTATCTTTAAGCCATTTGGTTTACCTATTTTTATATAGTGACTCAAAAGTTCTTCCTGAAAAAGGAGGGACTGTTTCAGAGTGACTAATTTGAAATTTTCCAAGCCTAAATCCTTTAATAGGAAATAGTAAAGATTTAAATAACAAATATATAGTTAGTTTATTGTATAGATCTTTATTAACATATAATTCAACATCAAATAAAATAGAATCTGACATTGCTAATTGTGATATTAGTAATTTACTTAATATTGAATGTTTTATAAATGATAATGTATATTGGTCTAATTGAGAAGAAATAACTATAAAAGATATTGTTGAAACTTATGAGTTACTAAAAAATGTTGAAGTTAATGAATTAAGTAACTCATTATTACAAAATACTGAGATAATTTCAAATAATAATTCTATTATATTTAAAAATGAAAATAAAGATATAAACTTTTTAAATATCTTTTTTCAACCAATATTATCTTCAAAAACTATAAATTCTTTATCTCAAGAAAATATATATTGAAACTTCCCTACTCATAATTGAATTTACTCTTGAAAATATACAATTAAAAATATTTCTTCTGATAAAACTATATGAGTAACTAGTATTACTTTAGATAAAAATCAATATAATAAATCTTGAAATATTGATAAATTAATATTAAAAATATTTCCAAGTGTTAATAATTTATTAAAAAATAAAGAATTAATAAATATATTTAATGACAATGATAATCTAATTTGAGATAGTATACCTAGATTCAACAATCATAAATACACTCTTCCTCAGTATGTATCTTTATTTATAAATAAAGATAATATTGAAAGTCTTGAATTAAGAAACTATATTTTTAATAAAATAAATAGAGATAATCTATTAAAAATATTATGAACAGAAAACTTTGTAAAAGTTTTAAACCCTTATTTAAGTGATAAAAGTATAAAAAGAGAATTAGAAAATAAAAACTTTTGAGAACTAATATCATGACTTTGATATTCAAAAAAATCAAAAATTATAGAAAACTATCTTCCTAAAAAGAAAGAAGTATATTCTAAAGAAGTAGAAACAAAAGAACTTGATGAAAGAAAGGTTGAAGAAAGTTTAAATGATTATTTAGATAAATTAAAAGATACAAAAGATTTAAAAATAGATGAATTTCAAGAAAAATCTAATCATATAGTGTACCCTACATTTATTGATAAATACAACTTTCTAACTAAAGATAATCTTTTATTAAAATGAAGTGCTTGAGAAAATGTTGAAGAAGTATATATTAATGATTATAAACTTAAAAATTATAATAGTTGAGATCAAGATTTTTACTATAGATTAAGAGAGTCTTTCTGAACTATCACCCAATGAGAAAATACTTATAAAATATATTTTGTAGAAAACTGAGTAAAGTTATTAAAAGAAGAATTAATATTTCTTTATTATAATAATAAAGATGTCTTAGAGACAGAAAAAAGAAAGTTTATAATAAAACTATTAACTGATAAGAAAAAAGCTTCTTTAGAGGAAGAACTAAAAATTGAAAAAGAAAATAAAATAAAAGAGAAAAAAGAAAGTGAAGAAAAAATAGAGATTGATAAAGAATTATTAAAACAACTTAGTAATCTTAATGAAAAACTTTATTACAATAAAGATTTAGAAGAACTTAGCTTAGACTTATACTATACAGCATGACAAAAAGAATTAGAAACAACTGCAAACTTTATAAAAGATTCTTTAGATGAAATTTGAATTAAAATTGAACTATACCCTATACCTTTAACTAAATTATCAACAATTGTAACAAATAAAGAAAGCTATGATCTACTATTAACTTGAATAAATCTTTGATACTTTGACTATAATATATTCCCTTATTTCCACTCTAGTCAAGTAAAAAATTGATATAATTTAGCCAATCTCAAGAAAACATGACTTGATATACTTTTAGAAGATACAAAATCTAGTTTAAGAAGTAATAAAAATTTATCTACAAATAAAGAAAAAATTCTTGAAATCTTAAAAAATCAACAAGTAGTAAAAACTCTTTATTCTCCTAAAATAAACTTACTTATTGATAAAAATATAAAAAATATAAAGTTATCTGATAAGTTTACAAATAAAAGTGATAGAAAAAGTATATACAATGATATATATATAAAAGAAAAAAGAATTATTAATACTGAAAATAAATGAGTTATGAACTTCTTTAGTTTTTTACTAGAAAAATTAAATGACTAAACTATTAAAAGAAAATATTATATTACCCGCATGGAATACTATTAAAAGTGATACAAAAATAAAGAAATTTTACTTATTCCCTTGATTATTATCTATAATCTTTTTAACTGTTTTACTTGTTTATCAATCAATTTATACCTATGTAGAAATTTTTTGAAAAAAAGAAGAAGCTTTGGTTATAATATTAAAATTCTTTCACTCAGATTATGTATTTGAAATACTAATTTGATCTGTAATATTTATCATAATATATTTTTTATGTATTCCAATATTTGAGTGATGACTAATAAAATATCTTAATAAAAAAGACAATTGAGAAGAACTTAGTTCATCAGAAGTTCTATGAGAATGACTTTATAGGTTTTTACCTGTATTTGAATATAATAATATTTTTTCTGAATTTAAAATAATAAGTATATTAAACTGATATTTATTTACAATAAGGTTCATTTGAATTGAGTACTTAAAAGTAATAAGTTATATTTTCATTGTACTTCTCTTTCTAGGTATTTTTGTAAATATTATACTTTCTTATTCAAAGTATATTATTATTATTGAAAAAAAATGAGTTTTTGAATCTGTTTGAAAATCTGCAAAAATTACAATATTAAATTTAAAAAGAACTGTAAAACTCTATTTTCTTATGTTAATTTTAAATATTAGAGTAATATTTAACTTTGTAATATTTCTAATATTCCCTGTTGCTTTTGTTGTTGTATTATGAGTAATAACTACTAAAATATTTTTAATACTCGCTATTACTATACTATCTTTACTTTTCATAGCTTTTATAATAGCATTGTGATACTTAACCGCTGTGTTAGAAGTATTTAAAACAACTATATGGTACTTTGCATATAAAGAATGAATAAAAAAATTAGATGATGAATAAATAAAAAAATATTTGGATTTTTTATCCAAATATTTTTTTATTTATAATTTAAGAAATGTTTTTTATAATAGTTAATTGAGTATTCCAAATTTTGTAATACTTTTTCCTGAGTACCAACTCATAATTCTGATGGTTTAACTTTTAAAGAAATAAAACCATTATATCATCATACTTTTAATTTCATAAAAAAGCTTTCAAGTGGTAGGTATGATACTCCTCCTCATGCTGTACCAGGTAAAATACCTATTTTTGTACCATGTTTATCACTCAAGAATATATTTTTAACAGAACTTCAAAGCATTTTTTGAGCTTTTAATATATCCATTCCTGATGATGAATCAATACTTGATAAGTCTAGGGTTGCATCTCAAGTTACTTTTTTTATTTCATATAATGTTGAGTTTTTATATTCTGGAATTATAAAGAATAAAAACTTTGGTTCAACATTTGATATAGCTATACTTATATGAGTATCTCTTTTTACTTTTAAAAGATATTTAGTAAACCGAGTTGTATTTTTATCACTTATATGTGGAGGTGAAAAAGTAATTAGTTGAGATTTTAGTTTTGCTGCCATTTTTACTATTTTATCAACTTTTTTCTCACTCAGTCATCTAGCTGGAGCTGTTATTGATAAAACTGGTATATCAAAACTATCACTTAATTCCTTTATATAATCCTCATCCCAACAGTCATAATTCATTTTTCCTAATGAAATATCAAGACCATCAAATCAGGCTTTTTGTGCAAATTTAAATATTCTATGTAAACCATATCAGTTTAACGAAGATGTCGATAATAAAATCACGTTTCAATAATTAATTATTAAATATGATACTATATTAACATATTTGTTAAATAATTACAAATAATTTGTTAAAAAATTTGATAAAAAATTATTTTTTATTATAGTAATAGTAATTTTAACAATTAATAATTATATTTATGAAACATATAATCAAAAATTTAAGCAAATGAGCTACCATATGATTTGGTTTTTCTTTAATGATCTGAATAATCTGAATTAGTTATGCTGCTTTAAGTTCTCTAACTGCTACAGACTGAGAATCTCTAACGGCTGAAAAATGGAATAATTTAGTACAACACTCTGTACCAACATGAGCTATAATGGCTTTCAACTGAACAACTTGTCCAGACTGATGGACAGCAGCAGACTGAAGCTGAGATGAAAAAGACACAGACTGAAACCTAACTACCCTAGACCTTAGAAACGAATTTATCAGATGAACAAGTGATACTAGAACTCTAAGAAACAAAGAAGATGCTACTGCAGTACAGTTATATGATTGGGCATATCCATGATCTGGTGCCAAAAGAGCTATAGACTATGATTCTAGTTTTAAACCTTCTTGAAGTAGTACAGAATATCAATCAAGAAGCACAGGAAATCTTTGAACTGCTCAAAATTATGCAAGAGTAAGACCTCAAAATGTTGCATTACTATTTTGTATAAAAAATTAAAAAAAGACTTGTAATACAAGTCTTTTTTTTTAATATATATATAGTTATATATTAAATTATAAAAAAATGATTATTCTTTGAATTGATCCTTGAACTACTACTACTGGGTTTGCTTGTATAGAAAAAGTAAATAACCAGTTTATTTTGCTTGATTATTGAGTTTTATCAACTACTCCAAAAGTCCCTTTAGAAGATAAGTTGTTAGAGTTATGATCTGATTTTAAATTTGTTTTAGATAAGTTTAATCCTGATATTGTATCTATTGAAAAGCTTTTTTTTCAAACAAATACAAAAACAGCTATAGATGTAGCTCAAGCTAGAGGAGTAATTGTTTATGAATCAAAAAAACAGAATCTTAAAATAGAACACTATACTCCCCTGCAAGTAAAAAAGGCTATTACCTGAAATGGTAAAGCCAATAAAGTCCAACTACAAAATGCAATTAAAATACTATTCAGACTTGAAACTATACCAAAGCCTGATGATGCTGCTGATGCAATTTGATTAGCATATATGTGAGGGTTAAATAATTAATAATATTCTAATAATTCTTTTGGTCAAAAGCTTTTACAATCACTTTCTTTAAATCATAAAATATTTGCTACTTTTATAATAATATCCTTACTACTAGCCTCTATTTCCATAAATTCTGGTATATCATCCCTTCATTCTAAGTCACTATAATTATCAAAATCAAATTGTATATTTCAGAACTCTTCATGATTTACAAGCCAGTATGATACCCTTTTTTTAATGCTTTTATGCAATTTTTCAAATCATAATAACTCAAATACCTCTAAGACTTTATCAAAGCTATCTGCTTCAAATCATATTTCCTTCATTTGTTTTATACTACTATCTGTTCATACATCTTCCTTATACTCTATCATAACTTTGTCTCACTCCTGTCTTACTCTCACTTTTTTTCAATTTATATTAACTAACCAAATAGCTTTTAACTCTCATTCAAAAATCTTTCTAGCTCCTAATTCAAACAATTTTTTTTCTAAATCCATATGAGAAACATCAAGTATTTTTGATTCTATTTCTATATTATTATTCATAATTATTATTTAATAAATATTATTTATTTAATATTGATATTGTAATGATATTTTTATTTTTTCAAAACTTAAGATTGTATATACTTTTTATATTCTTTTACTTGATATTTTATATATTATGATTATACTAAGTATGCTTCCTATAAGGAAGCTTTTCCTTTAGGAGGTTTATTTTACTTCCTAACAATAAGCCCATGAGAATATATTTCTCCTTCAAATTGAAGGAATATATTTTTGCTTTTAGTATTACCAAAGGTAATTCTAAGAAAAAGGCAAGAAAAAAGAGAGTCTAGCCACTCTCTTTTTTCTTTTTTTCCTCATATAGCCCATGAGTTAGTATAATTATATCCTTTTTAAATTAAAAAGCAAATTTTTTAGGTCATTTTCTTTCCAGCGTGAAAAAATAACAAAAAATAATACTTAGTTTTACTG
>CAYFPB010000052.1:0-9406 GCA_964344895.1 uncultured Candidatus Peribacteria bacterium
TCTTCATCTTCATCTTCATCATCCTCATCTTCTTCTAATTTATTTTTATTTTCTTGATTGTTTCTTACATTATTATTATCTCTTTCTACTTCTTGTTTATTAGATTTATTATCTTCTTGGTTATTAGATTCAGATTTTTCTTTTATATCTTTATCTTCTGGTTTATTTGAATTATTTCTATTATCTTCAGAATTATTTTCTTTTTCTAATGCACTATTTAATACTATTTCTTCTTCACTATTTTCATTCTTAGTAACATTATTATCTTCTTTTTGTATTTCCTCTTTGTTATTTTTCTCATTATTTGTATTACTTGAACCTCATGAATTATTATTCTTTTTTTCCTCTACTTTCTCTTTTATTTGCTTTCTTTTCTCTTCTATTTCTTTTTGTTTTTCTCTTAACTCTTTAGCCTTTTCTAATTTTTCTTGTTTAATCTTTTCTTCTAATATTTTCTTTTGTTCTTCTTTTTCTTGTTCTACTTTTTCTTGAGCTTTTTTAACTTGTTCAACTAGTTTATCATCTATTTTTATATTATATTTATTATTCAATATATTAATTGAAGTATCTATATTACCTGAATCTTGTTTATTTGAATCATTTTTGATATTTTCTGATTTTTGTATATCTTGGATATCATAAATAGTACTATCAAGGATTCTTTCTCTTTCTTCTCCTTTAGACACCTCAGCTAATTTTTCTTTTAATTCTAATTTAACTTTATATAACTCAGTATTCTCAGGTTTTGCAAAGTTTACTTTTTGGTAACTTTCAATTAATTCATTATATGTTTGTTGCCTTTTTTCTTCATCTGATAAACTTTTTTCTACATCTACTTTTTCATATTTTTTTATTTCTTGTAATTCTTTTACTGCTTCTTCTTCTAGTTTTTTAGCAAGAATTTCATCTTTTTTAGCATTAAATCTTGCCCATTTTTCATCTAAATATTTTTGATCAAATTCTTTTTTATCTATTTCTTGTAATTCAACCAACTCAACTGGTTTATCTTCTTCTACAATAATTGATGTATTATCACTCAATCTTGTTAATTCAACTTCATGATCAGCTACATTTATATAATTTGTTCTTAGATCTACATCAAACTTTGTTCATCTAGATGCTGCTTCATAATCATCAAAATATTCTTTAAAATATGATTTTTCTCATAAAAATGAGACTATATTTGACCAAGTTTGTCAATTTAATAATTTAAACGACACTTGTATTTCTCAAAGGTTTTCTTCTATATCTACTTGTTGTATCTCAAGCAAAGTATCACCTCAAAGTCTAGTAACACTTCAATCTCCCCATTCAATTACTGATAAAGAATCCTCTCAAATAGTTCTAACAACATCTCATGCTATTAGCTTTCTTTTTTCAGTAGGATTAACTATAGCAGAATTTACTTTTGCAAATCATTTTACGACTGCTATATAAGTAGTTCTATCCTCTTTTTGTTCTGGAGAATTTAAAAATAACATACCTCATCAAATAACAGATCAGATAATTAGTAATATAGCTATTATAAATTTATTTTTCATAATAAAAAAGTTATAAAATTAATTTTTATTTATTATTAATAATTTTATCATAATTTTTACTATATTACAAATATCCAACTACTTTTGTAAAGTTTTTTTAATTATTTATATAATAATCTATAATATACTTACTTTGATTTGGGTTATTTTTTATATTTTTATTAAAATTTTTCATATCTAACAATAACCTATTTAAGCCACTTTTAAAGTTTTTATCATTTTTAATTTTATAATTTAAAAAATCAGTATCATCTTTATTAACTAATAAATCATTATTTTTTATTAAAAATTCTAATAAATTAACTAAAAATATATTATATTCAGATTTCTTTAGAGAATAATGCAAAAAATTTAGCTTTGTTTCTCTTTCTATGATTTCTTTAAAATAATTATTGAATCTAAATTCTTTTATAATTATTTTTTTATCATTTTTGATAATTTTTATATCTCATAAGTATCATAATGGCTTACTATAATCTGGTATTTTTTTATTTATTACTGTAACAATATTTTTATCAAAAAATCATACAACTCAACTTAAATTATTATCTAGATGTAAATTTGATAAAATAGTATTATTTATATGTCATATTTCTATTTCAAAACTAGGATTTAATTTTTTTATTACAGTTGTTTTATTCTCACCAAAAAATCATACTCTATATTTTGTTTCTTTACTAATATCTATAGTATTTGATCATAAAAATCATGTATCAGCAGAAATAGTTTTTCATGAAAAACTATTTATTTTTTCAAAATCATTATACAATACCCCATTACTACATATTTCTGTATTATCTAATCAAGAAACATTTACAATTCATCAATCACAAATACTATAGTTAGCTTCTAAATTATTATATATTCAAAAATATAGAAATAAAAATATTATTACTTTGTTTAATCTCTGCATATCTTAATAGTTAAAAATTATATAAATATCTCATAATCAACTAGTTAGTTTTTTTCAAGTTATTTCTTTATACAAGCTAGCTATATTTACATCAATATTAAAATATTTATTTTGTCTTATTCTTTTATATATCCATCCTAATCATTTTCAATAAATATTATCCTTAGAATAATTTTTTCTATAATTATTTATATCATAACTATCAGTAAATCATGATTTAAAAATATTATTAAATAAGTTTTTATTATTTGAAATATCAATTTTTAAATTATTATCTATATAATTATTAATATAAACAACTTCATCTCACATAAAAAAATCAGAAAAATTAGTTATTTTATTGTTTAAAAAAGCTATTTTATTAGTTTTTTCTACAATTATATTATTTCATCATAAATCTATTTCATTTGAAATAAAAGTTGTAGTATTTACTTCATTATTATTAAATATATTTCAATCTTCTACAAAATTAATATCATAAACTCAACTTCAGGTTTTGTTTATAAAATTTAGTTTTGAATTTTTTATCAAAACTGGTAAATTGAATTCAAAATCATTATCTATTTCTATATCTATTATAGATTTTTCTATTAATTGCTTATTTGAATAATTAAAATACTCATCATACCTAAAAGCTGATCATCTATTCCGATAAGCACTATTATAAACCTTATATTTAGTATTATCTCATAAATTAAAATTTTTTAACTGTATATAAGAATTAATTATTTTTACTCAGTTGGAATAAGGATGTAAACTCTTTGAATCACTAGGAAAAATAAAATCATAAAAATATGGATTATCTTGATTTAAAAATTTTGCATTTTTAAAAGTAATATTTCAAGCCTTATTTCATAGTTTAAATTTGATATTTTTAAATACTAATGAATCACCATTTATTCATTCAATTATAAGTTCATTATTATAATCTACTCAATTAAAATTTAACTCGATCTCATTATTTAAAATATCATCAAAACTACACTCTACTTTTATATTAAATACTTTTCATGATGATGTTTCCTCTAATCAATCTTTATTTATATTATTATTTATATATTCTATTGTAGACTCAATACCTACTTTTAAAGTGGCATATGGATTATCACTATTTAAAGGTATAGCTGCTAGGTTATCTCATTTTACACAATCAATTAATGTATAATCATTATCTACACTAGAATTATCAATTACTTGATTTGCATAAATAAAATTAATATATGTAAAAAATACTATTATTCACAAGATTATTTTCTTCATTTTTCTAAATTAATTAATAAATTTCTCCTTTTTTATAATTATAATTACTAAATTTATAGTTAATAAAAATAGTATTATATAAAATAAAAGCTCTAAATGTTTTATGTTATTACCTTTTATTTCTTCTGTTTCTTTATCTCATTTTTTATATTCATTCTCTGCTTTGATAAAATCAGTAGAAGAAATATTTTCATTTGTTTTATTTTTTTCAATTTTTTGTACTTTTTCTTTTTGTGGAAAAAAAACATTAAAACTTGCAGTTTCATGATTTCATTTTTCAGAAAAAGTAGTTAAATTAACTCTGTATGATCAGTTTGTTGTATATTTTATATATCAAGGATTAGCTCATTCAAATTTTTCTCAGTTTCAAAAATCCCATATATATTTCTTTATATCTCAAAAACTTGATCTTCAATCAAAATTTATACTACAACCATCAATACATGTAATTTTATTATTTTCTAAAATCTTATTAGTTCATATTTTTCATTGTACAGTTATTATTGGAGTAACTAATTCTTGATTAACTATTTCTTCTTTTTTTTCAATTTTTTTCTCTTGTTTTTCCTTTTTATTTTTGTTTTCAATTACAAATTTATCTGTACTATTTTCCTCAATAACTACTTCATGAGAATATTTTTGTTTATTTATATTTAGTTTTTGTATTTTATTTTGCACTACTTGTTTTGTAGCTTGTTTTTTTATCTCTTTATTAGTAATTTTTAGCTTACTTATTTTATAGTTATCTTTATTTTTTCTTTCAGAAACTTTTAGTGTAATATAATATTCTCAATAAGAATATTTCACTGTCCTTGGATCACATTTTTGATTAGATCAAGGGGCATAAATACCTCAACCAAAGTCCCAATAACATTTTATTTTATTATAATAATTAGGGTTATATTTAAAGTTAACCAAACAGTTTTTCTTATTAGAACATTCATTTTTTTCATTTAATCAACTTTGAATTATTATTTCTGGACTTTTTATTTTTAATCCCTTAGGCTCTTTTTCTACATTTTTATTTTCTTTACTCTTTATATTATTACTTTCATTTGAACTTTCAATTTCAAGTTCTTCAATATTTTGTATACTAATTGTTCATATTTTGTAATTAGATATATTATTTTTTTCAATTACTTTAACAATAATTCAAAAAACTCACTCTCAATACTCTACATATCATGGATTACATTTAGTTTTTGTTAACTGAGAGTATTTTAAAGCATTTCAAAAATCCCATTCACACTCATAATCTGATTTATTATTTAATCAAGAAAATATATTTTCTACATTTAAATTTATTTTACAGATATCTGTAGCTTTTTCTGGACATTCCCAAAGGTTTCAATACAAGTAATTAAGTCAACTTTGAACATCTATTTCAACATCTGGTATTTCAATTTTTGTTTCTATAGTGGAATTATTAACAACTTCTATTACAGTATCTTTTTCACTATTACTAAAACTATAACTATCAATCAATTCTCAACTATTATTATATAAAAATACTTCTTCATTTGTATTATTTAAAATAATTTTTGTAATTGTTCTATAGTATTTCTTCTTTTCTCAAGCTAGTATATGTTCTCATAAAGGAATAGTATATTGCTTTCAAGATTTATCTTGTAATATGTAAGATCAAATATTTAATTCTTCTCAAGAATTGTATATTTCTATATATTCTAGATTTGCATCATCACTAGTATTTGGTAATATAGATGAAATTTTTACTCAAGCATTTACATAATGATAGAATAAAAAATACATTATAAAAGTTAAAAAAATCTTTAAATTTTTCATAATAAAAAAATAAGTATAATAAATTTGTGTCTTTATTATACTCATACCCCATTAAAAAGTTATTAAATTTTGAGACTTTTTTAAAAAAAGTCAATACTACATCTATCTAAAAAACTTATTCCATAACATTCTGAGCGCTATATTAAGCGCATTTCAAGATGATTGTCATTTTTCTAAAGAATAGTCTGTATATATGATATTTACTGGTATTTCTTTATATTTTAGCTTTTTTTCTGATATTATATCCAATATTTCTGAAGCATGTCACATTCAATCTATAGTTATTTTTATATTATTTAAAGTATCTTTTTTTATAACTCTATATCAATTATGTGTATCTGTTAATCTAATATGACTTATAAAGAAAGTAAATAATATTCCTAATTTTAAGATTATTTTTCTTGAAAAAGGTACATTTGTTTCTGCTTGTCATAAGAATCTTGATCATAGTAATATATCTACATCCTCTATCAAATGTTTTTCAAATTCTTTTAAGTCTTTTAAATCATGTTGTCAATCAGCATCAAAAGTAACTACATATTTATTTTTAGAATATCTTCTAACATACTCAAAACCTGTTTCTAAACTTGCTCCTTGTCATCTATTTTTATAATGATTTAAAAGGACTATTTTATCTTCAAATTTCTCTAAATATGCTCTTGTATCATCCTTTGATCAATCATTTACTACTATTATATCTGTATATCATTTATCTCTTATACTTTTTATAGTATTATAGACATGACTCCCCTCATTATAAGCAGGTATAATAAAAACATAATCTGCTGTTAATCCTTCTTTAATTGAATTCTCAATTGCTAATTCCCTAACCAAATCTGTAATAGAATCTTTATTTTCAATATGTTTAGACAATAAAAGTAAAACAAAATATGATAAAAAAACTATTGATGAGTATACAAGTACATCAGCTCATCTAGCTACTCAAAATATTTTTCATATAGCATCTAGTATATTTGGAAAGACTGTAAAAATTAATAATCATAATCATATCAAAAAAAACACCACAAAATGTAGAGCATTAAACTTTTGTTTTTTTGAAACATCTATAGCTAATATTAATATTATTATTCCTGAAATAATAAAGAAAAATTGCAATAAGTTCATTTTTGATTAAAATAATTCAAATAATTAATCACTATTTTACTTATATTTTTCAAAAATACAAATAAAAAATTGACATATTATTAAAAAGTTAGTTTAATACATTTATTTTTAATAAAAAAGGAAGAATAGTAAAACTATTCTTCCTTTTTCTTTTCAAATATTTCTTCTATATCTTCTCTTATTTGAGAAATCAGTTCTAAATCTTTTAAATCAGCTATTTTTAAATCAGGTACTCATGATTGTCTTACTCAATATACTTCTCATGGTCACCTTAATTCTAAATCTATTTCAGCTAGCTCAAATCAATTATTTGTTGTTTCCATAGCTTTTAATCTATCTGTAGGATTTCATTTACTTGGGAATAAATAACAATAAGATTGATGCTCTCACCTACCTACTCTTCATCTAAACTGATGCAATTGACTAAGTCAAAATCTTTCAGCTCATTCTATACACATAATTGTTGCATTTGGTACATTTACTCATACTTCTACTACTGAAGTAGAAGAAAGTATTTGTATTTTATTTTCTGAAAATTCTTTCATAATTACATCTTTTTCTTTTGCTTTCATTTTACCATGGAGTAATCATGTTCTATATGGATGAAATATATTTACTAGTGATTCATAAGTTGATATTGCATTAGCTAAATCTATCTTTTCTGATTCCTCAACTAGTGGTGATATCCAAAATACTTGCCTTCATTTTTCTAATTCTGCTCTTATAAAATTTTCTATTTCATGTCTGTGTGTATCATTTCTAGCTACTTTTGTAAATATTTCTTTTCTTCACTTTGGATATTGTGATATAATTGATAAGTCTTGATCTCAATAAAGAGTTAAAGCTAGAGTTCTAGGTATTGGTGTTGCTGTCATATTTAAGTTATGTGGTACTAGTCATGTTTTATTTCCAAATCATTTTTCAAGTACTTCTCTTTGTTTTACTCAAAATCTATGCTGTTCATCAACTACAACAAATCACAAATTATAAAAACTTACACTTTCTTGAACTAGTGCATGTGTTCATATAACTATATCTATATTTCATAGCTTTATATCAGCCTGCACAGCTTCTTTTTGTTTTTTTGTAAGGCTTCATACCAAAAAATGAGAACTAATACTATATTGCATAAATAAATCCTGCATTCACTCAAAGTGTTGACGAGCAAGTATTTCTGTAGGAGCCATTATTGCTACTTGTATACGATTAGCTTTATTATTTTGCCTAACTTCCTGCCCTCACCTAACCTCTCCCAAAGGGAGAGGAATATATTTAATAATTGTATTTAATATTTTATCTAAATTAGAAAAAACTTCTTCATTGGTAAATCTTATAACTTTTACTCAATACTTTTCTATTATTTCATCTCTTATTTTATCATATTCTTTTGTTTTTTCATGTATTCATCAATCCAATTCAATTACTAACTTTATTTCATCACAATAAAAATCAGCAATATACCTTCAAAAAGGATGTTGTCTTCTAAATTTTAAATTATTTAATTTTCTATTTCTTAATATTTCCCATAATATTGCCTCACTTTTTGTTTGTTTTTTTCTTAACTCTTTTGATAATTCTACAATATATCTTGGATTATACTCTTTTTGGCAATACATTATAGTCCCCTCTCCCTTTGGGAGAGGGGTAGGGTGAGGGCTTTTTATTGAACTAGACTGAAAGCCTGAGGGAGAGGTAGATGATTCTATTATTGCATGTAAAGCAGCAACAAGTGCTACTGCAGTTTTACCTGTTCAAACATCTCACTCTAATAGCCTCTGCATAGAGTGAGGTTTTTCCATGTCTTTTAGTATTTGAAAAAGTACTATTTTTTGATGATCTGTTAATTCAAATGGTAGTTTTGATAATATATCTTTTACTAGGTCTGAATTTAATTTTATAGGCTTTGATTTACCTTCTGTTTGTTCAAAGTTTTCATACTTATTACTTATTGCTCTATAATTTATTTCAAATAGTTCTCAATAAGCTAATCTATACTGCCCCAATTCTATATCATGTTTATTTTTTGGAAAATGTACTTTATATATTGCTTCTTTTTTTGATATAAATCAATATTTTTTTATTATATTTTCTGGTAAGTCTTCAGTTATATCTGATATATATTTCTTTAATTTTACTATTTTTCAAGCTGTCCATTTAGTTGGTATATAGTTTATATCTGAATATACTGGAACTATTTCTCCTCAAGTTTTTGATAGATCTGTTTCAGTTTCTGGTGATTGAAATGTTACTTTTCCAAAGGCATATTTTACTTTTCATGATACTATTATTTTTTTACCTTCATATGGTTTTAGAGTTGTTGCTAAATATTTTCTATTAAACCAAACTGCTTCTGATAAAAATCAATTTTTATCTTCTATCACAGCTTTTGTTAACAACTTTCCCCCTCCTGTTTTTTGTGAATTTAGTGATACCAATTTTACAAGTATTGTATTTTTTTCCTTAATGTTTATAAGAGAAAAATTATCTAGTACATCTGTTCTGTCATCATAATCTCTAGGATACCAATTAAGCAAATCTCCCACAGTTAAAATACCTCATTTTTCAAGAGCTTTAATATAATTATCAGTTGTACCAAGTATAGATTTAATCAATTTTATATTTATCATAAATTTTTTTTAGTATATTATATGTATATAATATACTAAAAAAAATAAAAAAGTCTAATTTTAATTAGACTTTTTTTATCTTACGGGTAAATAAATAGTTTTGTGTATCTGGAATTTTTAACTACAAGAAAATAGTA
>CAYFPB010000053.1:0-9378 GCA_964344895.1 uncultured Candidatus Peribacteria bacterium
TTTTATAGTAGCTATTTTTCCAGATACACAAAATTTTTTACAGACTCGAGAAATAACTGATTTATCTATAAAATATAATGATTTTAATAGCTCTTGAAGAATCAGAAAAGGTATTAATCAACCAAATTATCTTAAAACTGAGATATATAGATACGATTCTCTGGGTAGACTTACTTATGCTACTGACTGAATAAATCCTATTAGTTTTGAGTATGATTCATTTGGTAGACTTATTTCAGAAACTAATAGTAATAAAACTGTAAGTTATAGCTATGATAATAATAGTAATATAACTACAATTACTACTCCTGAAAATAGAATTTTAAATTATTCTTATGATGCTATTGATAGGATTACTAGTATAAAAAATTGAGCTTCTAGTTTAGTTGATTTCAATTATTCATGAATCAATTTAACTTCTAAAAATTATGCTAATTCTACTAATACAACATATAACTATGATGTATTAAATAGACTTAATTCTCTTAATTATAGTATAGAATGATTAAATGATTATTCTTTCTCTTATGATAATAATGATAATATAATAAATAATGGTTTAAAAGATTTTGATTATGATAATTTAGATCAAATTACAGCTGTAAGTTTAAGTGGTAGCATATTAGAAAGCTACGCTTATGATCCTATGTGAAACAGATCAAACTACACTACAAATAACTTAAATCAATATACATCATTTAACTGAATCGACTTTGTTTATGATGATCTTGGTAACCTAAAACAAAATGATAAATACACATTTACATATGACTACAAAAACAGACTTATCCAAGCTCAAGAAATCAAAACTTGAAATATAATAAAATACGAGTATGATGTATTAGGTAGAAGGGTTTCGGAAGAGAAAGAATGAAAAACAACTACTTTTGTTTATTCATTCAATGATATCATCTCAGAATATATTACTGAGTCAGGTATCACACTTAACAACGAATATGTCTACTGAGCATGAATTGACGAACTACTTGTTTCTTTCAGACAAGAGTCAAAGAAAACAATATTTTGTTACGACAAAGTACTACAACACAAAACAGAGTTCCAAGAGCACTGATTCACTGATATAATTACTTCATGTGAAGATACTCTAGCTAATCCTACTATAGTAACTAATACTTACTATTACCACACTAATCACATAAGAACTGTTATGTGAGTATCAGATAGCAACTGAATATTAGTTGATAGTTATGAATATGATAGTTTTTGAAATCTAATTGATTTTGAATCAAGTATTGGAAATACTAGATTGTTTACTGGTAGAGAGTATGATGTTGATACTGGATTGTATTATAATAGGGCTAGGTATTATGATCCTGAACTTTTAGAAAAGATATAGATTTTTACATTTTTATATAAAAATTTAATGGAAATATTAAACTTAGATTAAAGAGATTATAATATACTTTCTACAAAATTTTTAGATAGTACAAGTAATATTGATGAAATAATAAAGTCTATAGAATAACAATATTTATTTATTAAAAAGATAATAATTATATATAAAAATGAGAAAATATTGTAAAATTATAATTTATTTATATAATAGTACTAATTTAAAACTTAAATTTTAAAATCATGCAAACTTTACAAACACAAACTACAAAAAGAACAATTCATTTTGTAACTAGAAAAACAAAAGTTAAAAAGACTAAAAAAGTTTGAGATATTTTGAAAAATCTTTGACTTAATGAAATAGGAACACAGAAAAGTGATTTAAGTATTAATCATGATAATCTTTTATATAAATAGTTATGAAATCATATATTTTTGATACTTCTTTTTTAATATCACTTTTAGATATTGATGATATAAATCATAAAAAAGCTTTGGACATAATCTCAGATTTAGAAGTTTGAAATAATGCTAATAAATTTTTTATAAATGATATAATTTTAAATGAGACCTATACAGTTTTGAATTATAAAAAATGATTTGATTTTTAAAAAAAACTAGAAGTATTTTTTGACCAAATTGAAGTAATATATCTTTCTTGAAATAATGAAGAATATATTTCATTTTTTAAGCTAATAGAATGAAAAATATCAGTTGCAGATAGTAGTGTTTTATATGATAGCTTTAAGTATAATCAAAAAATACTTACTTTTGATAAAGAAATGATAAAGTTAGGTGATAAATATAAAATATAATCAACAAAAAAGAGAGATTCAAAATCTCTCTTTTTTAAAATATCTTTAAATTTTCTTCAATATAATCATACAATTCTTGCACCTCATCTCAACAATTATCTAAAGAAGGATAACAGTCAGTAACCATTCTAGATGATATCCTAGAATAATGAGACCATTTTGCAGGAGTATATTCTAGTTCAGTTTTTCTAACTCAGTATAAAATTTTAAAATATTTCAACTTTTTTCTTGAACTATTTAAAGTTTTTAATATAGTAATAGTATAAATAACTATAAAAAAATCTAAATGAAAAAAATTACAGATATATATAGGGATAAAGATCCCTTGATAGACATAAAATGAAAAGATAAAAAGTTTGTGATAGATTCATGAAAAAAGATAAAGAAAAATACCAATGATATCACAAAAGTTAAAAAGCTTAAAACAATAGATGCATCAGGAAAGAAAAAAAATGATATAAAAAAATTAAATAAACTGAAAGTAAAAAATCATAACAACATAATAAAAAAACTAAAATTATTCATAAAAGAATTATTAGAAAAATTAAAAAAGAAAAAACAAGAAAAAACAAATATAAATAATACAGATACAGTTAAAACTTGAATAAAATTAAGCTTTGATACATCAAAAATAAAAAATATATTTTCTAAAAAAGAAAAACAAACAGGGGATACTCAAAAACAAGTATCAAAGGATACAAAAAAACAATCAAGCTTTTTAGTAAAAATAGATAGTTATCTAGAAAAACTAAAACAACAAAGAGAAATAAGAAAAAATAAGTTTAGTGAAGAAAAACTTAATAAAGTACAAGAAAAACTAGCTAAACAGGCTGAAAAAAAGGCAATAAAAGAAGAAAAACTAGCTAAAAAACTAGAAGAAAAAGCAAAAAAAGCATTAAAGCCTAAAAAACCATTAAAGAAAAGAATATTTTCAATAAGAACATTTGTATACACATCTCTAAGTATTATTATTGTGTCAGTATTACTATTTTTAGACAAAATGGCAATTGAAATACATGTAAATGAATGATATAAGAAAATAATAGAAGTAAAAAATAATCCAACAGACCTAGAGTTAATAACACAAAACATAAATGATTCTAAGTTTAATTTTATATTTTGAGACATTCTATTTAAACCATTTTTATTAATACCAAACAAACAAATAAAAAATGGTTACTACATTATCCAATGAGGGAAAAAACTAACAAAGTTTTTAGATAAGACTGTTCAAACATATACATGAGTAAAACAACTAATTGAAAAAAATAAATGACTAGAAAATATAGAAATAACAAACCTATTGTATAATCTAAGACCAGATCTATATGAAATAAATGATTTGTTGTATGATACAATAATAACATATGAACAAATAAAAGATTTCTCAGATAAGCAAATGGCAAAAAAACTAGAGTCAACTCTAGATAAAATGAGGTGATTATATAAGCTATTATCTATTGTAAATAGAGATTATGATGTGTTTTTGGACATACTATGACACACAAAAGAAAAAAAGTATCTAGTAGTAATACAAAACAATGATGAAATCAGACCAACATGATGATTTATGTGAAGCTTAGCTACACTTACAGTAAATAATTGAAAAGTAGTAGATTTCAAAAAAGAAGATGTATATGCATATGAATGGGAAATAAATAAAAACTATACAGAAAAAATACCAGCACCAAAATGACTAGATAAAATTACAACTAGTTTTTGACTTAGAGACTCAAATTACTTTGTAAATGTAGATGATAGCTCTTGGAGTATAAAAAAGTTTTTAAATATGATTGATAAAGATGTAGATGGAGTAATATACATAAATCAAAATACAATCCTAGATCTATTAGAACTAGTTTGACCAATTGATTTTGAAGCAATAGATACTAAGATAACAAAAGATAACTTTTCTCTTATAATGTCTACACTAGTAGAAGCTGAAGCATTTAGAGTATGAACACTATGAACACCAAAACAAATCCTTTTTGACTTTTCAGAACTATTTATAGCAAAAATAAAAGAGAAAAAAGATTACAAATGATACATAGACATTTTATTAAAAAACCTTAAATCTAGAGATCTAATGTTTTATTCTTTTAATTCAGAAGAAAACAATCTATTATGGAAGCTATGAGTTAATTGAAAAATCAATTATAAAACACTAGATTTTGCTTATCCAGTATATACATCTATATGAGGTAATAAATCAGATAGATATATAAACTTAAAGTATAATAAAAATATTACAAAATTACCAAACTGTGATTATAAAACAAATCTGGGGATTACAAGAAGTCATACATTTACAAAAGTAGAAGAACAACAAGTAGTAGATTTATTAAACACTTATAAGTCTGAAAAAAATAGGGAAGATGTAATTAATATCCAATGAAGATGAGATAATAAATCATATGTAAGAGTACTATTACCAAAAAATGCAAAAGTAGTTGAAAAAGAAGGTCTTACAATCAATTATTTTCCTTTACTAACAGTTGTAGATTTTTACTTCACAACAAGACTACGTGAAACAAATAGTTACAATATAGAATATACGATTGAAAATAAAACATGTAAAGACTATGATTATATCTTTTATAAACAACCAGGTATAAGAGAATATGAATTAAATATTACAGGCAGTGAAGCAGGAATCAATGAAAAAGAAATAAAATGAGATTTTAAATATATACCAAAAACAAAAAAGAGTGATAAATAATCACTCTTTTTTATTAATAAATTACATTTATTTCATTGAAAAAATCATCTATAATCCTGTTTGATAATTGTACAGAATTTTTTCATAAATAGCTTTTTATCAAAAATCACCAAGATAAACTAATTCATAATGTTTTATTTTCATATACAATAGATTTTTGAAATCATTCAAAGTCTTTTGGTATAATCTTTGTTGATATAAATTTTTTTGTAAAATTTCTATCTAACATATCCCATCATAATAATAATGCTAACTCTTTAAGATTTTGTACTGTAATGTAACTAACATCGCTTTTTTGTATACTTACACAAGAATTAAATATATCTAAAAAATCTTTAAAAGGCGTAAAATCTCATGTAAATTTATTTAATTCTCTAGCAGCTAGAAAATCAAGTATACTTTTATATTTTTGTGTTTCTAATGATACTTTAGCCTTGCTAATATTAGATTTTGTTTTATTTATATCATTAGATCTTTGTTTCTTTGTCTTCTTAGTTTTTTTAGGTTTTATATTGTTTGAAACAGGAGTTATTTTTTCTCTAGATTGTCTTTGCTTTCTTTGTTCTTCAATATTTCTTTCTATTGTTCTTTTTGTTAATTCCTGAGCTACAGATTCTCACCGAACTCTTTCAACAAATTTTTTAAATACATATTCTGTAATATTTTTATTTACAGGAAGATTTAACACTTTTATAATAAACCACTCTCAATTAAGAATAATATCATCCTGACCCTTTCTAGAAATAGTATAAAAAGGTTGATTTAAAAACTTTTTTAAATCAGTAACTCATAATATTAGATCTATATTAATAAGCTCCTTTGATATTTCTCTTACATTTTTCCATCAAAATCTATAAACAGCTTCATTAATTTCTTTTACACTCAAAAAAGAATATCTTTTCTCTACATTAAATAAATCACGCATCATATCTCTAAAGCTAGTATATGGAGAAAAATCTCATGAAATTTTAAAGTTTTCTCTCAATAATATCAGTTCAAGAACATTTTTATAATCATTTCTTTCTAAAATATTTATAGCAATATCTGCATTTGACTTATTTTTATCTTCATTTTCATCAGTATCACTATTCTCTTTCTCATCTTTTTGATTATCTGTGTCATTATTTTTCTTATTTTTATCATAATAGCCACTCTTTGAACTAGATGAAGGATCTCAAGGTATAAAACCTTCGCTTATAGGGTTTACTTTTATCTCATTGTATAATGGAAAATTGATAGTATTTAAAAATTCTAAATATATTTGTTTTGTTATCTTATGTATTTTTCTTCATAAAATAATACATATAAGATCAAGTCATTTAATTCATTTATAAAAATCAATACTTTTAAATTCATCTATACTTAATTGTTCTAAATCTTCTCTGTATTTATAAGTTTTTCTTATTGCTTTAACTGTTTGGATATACAAGTTGTTTTTATAATGAAGTTTTGATACAAAAGCAAATAAGTTACTTCTATCATCATTATCATAAACAAAATTGTCTCAAATTATGGATTTATATATACTATTGAAGTCATCAAAAAATTCATATTCATCTTCTATTTCAAATGAAGTATTTGGTACAAAATAATCAAGAGGATTTAAAAAACCATTGTTTTTTAATATAAAAGAAACTATCTTTTGTAATTTGTAATCACTTAGAGATCCAATATTATAATGGTATTTTTCTAATATTTTTTCTATTTCTATTCTTTCTAATTCTAATTCTGATTTTACTATTTTGTCATTATTTATATCTCTATCTACTATAGCTGACCAATTATCAGATAAACTATCTTGTCATAAAATTTTTTCAGCCTCATGATTTATTATAGTTATTAATGTATCTTTATCAGTAGAGTTATCTATCAATTTTCTCACACGCAAAAAAACATCCTCAATACACTCTATCACTTCAGGATCATTTTTATCATCAATTCATAACCCCTTTCTCACAACAGGTCATATTCTAGCTCTTACTTGATTATCTCCAAACATCAAAAAAGTATAATAATTAAAAATATCAATTATTATACTTTTTTATTCACTTTTGTCAAACTTACTTAATTTTAGCTCTGTAAGCTTTAATTGTTTTATTGATTTGGAAATTAGATAATTTTTTTAATTGTACATCATTTAGATATATTTTTACAAATTCTACCCAGCTACATGTTATTCAGGTTTTACTCTCATACATAATTGTATCTCAAAAAAGATTTACTTCTTTTTTATCATCAACACGTAATTTTTTTATACTATCTATATTTTCTGATAATATAGAATCTATTGATTTTAATCATATTTTAGATCATAATCATATAATTGATGTGAAGTTTATTGACGAAATCTTTCCTTTTCAAAAAAGCAATAAGCTTATGTGATTAAAATCATCAAATGGACTAAAATCTCAATCAAACTTCTTAACTTTTCTAAGTAAGGCTAAATCTAAGCATGTATAGATATTATTTTTTATTAAAATATCTTTAATATTTGATAAAACTTCTTTTTCACTTAATCAAATAAATTCCTCAGGAAGATATCTTTTACTTTTAAATACTGAATCCTTTAGCTTAAAACTTAGATCACTTACTCAAAGTTTTTTAAAGAAGTTTGGAAGCATATCTTCTGAGATTCAAGAACTATTACTTACTTTTAATACACATTTCATAATAGTTTCTCATTTCAAACTTGCTCATGACTCATTTTTGTAAAAAGTAGATATCAATATATCAGATTTTGTATCAATATTTTTTAATGTTTCATTATTTATGTATTTATTAGCACTTGTAATTAAATCATCTATTCATATATCTTTACTGAATTTATCTATATCATTTATTGAAGTATAAGATTTTGATGAATTTAATCAATAAAACACAGAACACATTACATTAAAACTAACATAATCTCAGTATTTTCATAATATTTTTGATCATTTTCTAGCTAAATAGATATCAAAAAAATTGTTTAATGAATTTTCTTTAAGTATATTATGAATATCACTTTTAATTTCTTCTTTGGTCTTATTTCATATAATATTTTTTAATTTGTCTGAAAGTTTATTTGAATTATATACTATTTGAGAATTTGAGTCAGAAATAGGAGCTCTAAATACAACTCAATCACTATCAGTTATGTTTAATCTACTTATAAATAAATCATAATCATTTATAGATATAGTATCTATAGATTTATCTAAAACCAAAGATATTAAATCAAGTCAAGTATAATCATCAGATAAAGATTGATTTATAAAATTTTCAAATCAAATATTTTTAAAATCATCTGTGAATACTAATTCATTATTGTGAAGTATTTTTAAGGCTTCTGCATAAATAGAAGGAAACTTTAATATTTCAAACAATATTGCTATATTTTCTTTGTAATCACTTGTAATTTTATCTTTCAAAATATAGTCTAGTAGTTCCTGGAAAGATTCAAAATATTCAAATTCTAGACTATCTAGTTCTTCTTGAGTGTAATTAATTAAATCAAGTATTGAATTAATTCATAATTCTTTTAGCTCAAATTTAGCTAGTCTTTTCAAATTATATGTATCTAATTTTCAAGTAGAAATTTGTGTTCAATTAGAAGTCATAAATTTTTCTACTTCTTTTTTATTTGTTTTAAACCTTTCTTCTCACTCAAAACAAGATACTCAAGTATCAACATCTGTTAATCATAAAGTTTTATGTACTTCAGATTTAATAATTATTTTCAAATCTTGCTTTGTTAGTTTTCTACCTTTAATTATACTAGCCACATTTTCAGTTACAGTTTCGACACACAAAACCATATCTGTTAAATCATCATAATTACCATCATTTCATAATCATAAATTTCTTCTTATTAATGGCTTACTCAAAGCTCATATTTGATCACGTGTAAACATTGATACTTTTTTATATATTTATAAATTAAATTATTTAAGGTATAGTTTTTTTACTAACTCTAATAATATTTCTTGTTTTACTGATTTAATATTCTTAAAACTTGTATTTAAAGTAATATTTACTAAGTTTAAGAAGTTTTCAAATACAAGAAAATCTCAGTCAAAATTATTATCATCATTTCTTGCATTTAATAAATCATCAATATTATTAAATCAATTATCAACTAAGACTCTTCTAGCCTTTTTAAATACTAGATGTCTTATTTCAAAAAGATTAATAAATAAACTAATATCATTTTTACTTATATTTGTTGGAGATCTTCCATCATATAATGCTAAAAAATGTCTAGTAATATTTCACCATGAAATTGAAGAACTAAATTTTGCATCTCTTAAATCTACAATTTTATCATTAATAATTAATGATTTAACTATTTTATCTGGATTTAATTCTATTTCTCTTTTTACTTGGTTGTAATAATCTAGCCATCATAATTTTTTTGCAAAATCATCTATTTTTTTAACTCATATTTGAGATAGAGTTTGATGATTTGAGTTTGAGATTGTATTATAAATATGAATAAAGTCAACAAAAGGA
>CAYFPB010000054.1:0-9339 GCA_964344895.1 uncultured Candidatus Peribacteria bacterium
GTTACTTTTGTGTTTTTTTGTGTAAAATTTTCACGTTAGGAAGAAAAGAGCCAATTTTTATTGACAAAAACATAATAAGTTATAAAATTTAATTGTTTTTAAATTTGTACTTTAAAATATTTTGGAGATAAAATAGATTGACTAAATACATATGTGGTAAATATTTTTGATTATTATTGTTTTTTGGAGAGTATATTATGAATCTTAAATTTTTAAGAAACTTAGAAAATGCTGCTGAAGAATCATCAAATAACTATAAAAAATTCGGTGTTATTTTTATATTTTTGTTTATTGTACTTATTGTAAGTGCTAATTCAACAGGTGTTTTACCAGTAAGTCCATTTTTAGTTATAGCTGCACTATTTGGTGCATATATGGCTATGAATATTGGTGCTAATGATGTTGCTAATAATGTAGGACCAGCTGTTGGTTCAAAAGCTTTGACTTTAGGTGGTGCAATACTTATTGCTGCTATATTTGAAGCTAGTGGTGCATTTATTGCTGGCGGTGATGTTGTTGGTACTATTAAAAAAGGTATTATTGATATAGATGCTTTTGGAGGTAATGCTGATAGTTTTATCTGGGCTATGATGGCTGCACTTTTAGCTGCTGGTATTTGGTTAAATATTGCAACTAAATTTGGAGCTCCTGTTTCTACAACTCATTCTATTGTAGGAGGAGTTATGGGAGCTGGTATAGCTGCTGGTGGTTTTTCAATTGTTTCATGGGGAACAATGGGAAAAATTGCAGCGTCTTGGGTTATTTCACCAATTTTAGGTGGACTTATTGCTGCAACTTTTCTATTTTCCATTAAGAAAAATATAGTTTTTCAGGAAGATAAAATAGAATCAGCTAAGTTTTGGGTTCCTATATATGTTGCAATAATGACTTGGGCTTTTACTACGTATCTTACATTAAAAGGTCTAAAAAAAATATGGCCTAATATTGTAGATATTTTACAGTTTTTGCCTGATGAGAAAAAACCAAGCTTTTTAATTGCCAGTATTTTTGGTATTATCTTAGCATCAGTAGTTTATTATTTTGTTAAAAGTAGTTTAGCAGTTAAACAAAATATTACAAATAATAGAAAATCTGTGAACTCTTTGTTTACAATTCCTCTTATATTTGCAGCTGCTTTGCTTAGTTTTGCTCATGGAGCTAATGATGTTGCTAATGCTATTGGCCCCTTGGCAGCTATCTCTGATGCTGTTATAAATAATGGTGTTTCAGCTAAAGCTAGTATTCCTTTATGGGTAATGGGAATAGGTGCTATTGGTATTGTTATTGGTCTTGCTTTATTTGGACCAAAGCTTATCAAGACTGTAGGTTCTGAAATTACAGAGCTTGATCAAATGAGAGCTTTCTCAATTGCTATGGCAGCAGCTATTACTGTTATTATTGCTAGTCAGCTTGGTTTACCAGTAAGTTCAACACATATTGCTGTAGGTGGTGTATTTGGAGTAGGTTTTCTTAGAGAGTACATGCAAGGTTCAAAAGAAGCTAGGAAACTAACTCTTGAAGAATCCAAAGCTCGTATTGAGGAAAGTAATATAGAACGTATGAGAGCTGATCTTCAAGAATTAAAAGAGATTCCAAGAGAAGAAAAGACTAAAAAGGTTTACAAACAAATTGGTAAACTTTATGAGTCTATTGAGGATGAAGAAAATATTCTTGAAGAAGAGAAGGCTGTTATTAAGTCAATTAAGAAAAAACAGTATGTAAAAAGGGATGCGGTTAAAAAAATCACTGCAGCTTGGATTATCACTGTTCCTACTGCTGCACTATTATCTGCAGCTATCTATTTTATGATTCGAGGTATGATTATATGATTTAAAACGTAAAAAAAGGACAAAAAAACCTAATGCTTAAGCATTAGGTTTTTTATATATCTTTCATTGTTAATTGTATTTTCCCTGTTTTTTCATCTATTCATGTAATTTTTACTTTTACATTTTGTCATACTTCTAGTACTTCTTTTGGATCTTTTATAAATCTATCTGTTATTTGGCTAATATGTACTAATCAATCATTTTTTAATCCTATATCTATAAATGCTCAAAAAGCCACAACATTTCTAACTACTCAGTCTGTTATATCACCTTCTTTTAAATCTAGTTCCCCTGCTTTTGTAGCTTTTTTATGTGTAGAATTAACTCTTTTTTCTACTCATATATTATTATATGAATCAAGTATAAAAGATATAGTATCATTGTTTACATCTGGATATAATTCTTTTGCTTTATCATCAACTGTTTTTACTTCATTTTCTATTAGATATTTTGCTAGTTCATATTGCTCTGGATGTATATCTGTATTATCAAATTTTTCACTACTGTCTGGTACTCTTAAAAAACCTGCTGCTTGTTCATATACTTTATCTGATAATTGTTTTTTTAGATCTGATCTTGAACTATACGGTCTATGATTGTATATTTTTTTCGCAGCTCTTTTATCTATACCTGATATATAGTTAAGTACATAGCTTGATGCAGTATTTACATTTATTCCTATATCATTTACTGTATCTTCAACTACATTTCCTAATTTTTCTTCTAGTTTTTTCTCTGGCATATCATGTTGATACATCCCTACTCATATACTTCCTACTGGCACTTTTACTAGTTCTGATAATGGGTCTATATATCTTCTACCTATTGATACTGTTCATCTATCTAAACTGTCTAGGTCTGGGAATTCTTCTTGTGCTGTTTTACTTGCTGAGTACACACTTGCTCATGATTCATTTACTATATAGATATCAATTCAAGTTAACTCTTGTAATATTTCTACTGTTTCATTTACTCATGTTCCATTTCATACAACTATTACTCCTGGTCTTTGTTTTTCTATTATTATTTTTAGTTTAGCTTTTGCTTCCATTTTTTTGTGTAAAAATATTTTATCAAAGCTAAGCGGATTTCCTAATTCATCTAATATTGCCATTTTACATCATGCTGCATATCATGGATCTATTGCCAAGATCTTTTTACCATATTCTGGTTTTGTCATCAGTAGGTTTCCTAGGTTTTGTTTAAATGTTTCTATTGCATCATCTTCTCAGTCTTCTGATAGCATTCATCTTAACTCATTTTCTACTGATTTAAATAGTGTGTCATATCAGTCTTTAAATGCTTGTTCTAAAACACTGATAAATGGTACTCTTGTTTTTAATAATCTAGCATAATGAAACTGTAGTCCTTCATATGTTTTGTCTGTTTTTTCTATTTTTATTCATAGTATTCCTAGTTTTTCTCATCTATTTAGAGCTAATATTTGATATGGTTTTAACCATGCTATTTTTAATGTAAAATCAGAGTATATTTCAAACTTTGGTATTTGTGCTTTGTCTTTTTCATTCAATTTTTCCAGACTTTTTTCTGTTTTTATTTTTGATATTATTGCTCCATATTTTTGCAATGTTTCTATTAAGTCAGCTCTCAAGTCTGAGTTAGCTGATACTTCTGCTGCTATTATGTGTATAGATCATTCTATTATTTCTTCTTCAGAGTATTTTTCTAATAATCCCTCCCCCTCTGGGTACTCCCTCCCAAAAAGGGAGAAAACTTTTTCAGTTGAAGATGTTTTTGGATTTGTTTTAATAAAATCAGCAACTACTTGGAATCATTTTTCGATTGCTAGCATTGCTTTTGTTTTCTTTTTACTTTTGTATGGTTTATATATTTCTTCTACTTCCTTAAGTGTTTTTGCTTTCAGGATATTTTCCATCAATTCTGGTGTCATTTTCCCCAATTGTTCTATCCCATTTACTGCTGTTTGTTTTGCTTTATGTATTTTTTCTAACTTCTCTCTCAAAGCTACTATTTCCCTGATTTGATCTTCATCTAGATTCCCTGTTTTTTCTTTCCTATATCTGGCTATAAATGGCACTGTTGCTCACTCTCCTATCAACTCCAAAACTATAGTCACCTGAGAACCACTATAACCTAACTCCCCAGCCACATCTTCTATATAATTAGGCTCCTCAAGAACTGTCCCCTGAAACTCCTCAGCCTCCGCAGCCAAAGCTTCTTCTATTACAGTATTTTTTTCTGTCATTTTATTATTATTATAAATTAATACCTCCATTTTATATGTTTTATTTTTTTTGCAAGAAAAAAGCTAATAATTTTATTATTAGCTTTTGTTTATTAATTTAATCTATGGATTATCTCATAAAGGAAATGTTCAAGCAATTTGTAAACGTCATTGATAACTTTCTCAGCTATTATTAGCTCAAGGATTTGCTACTGTTTTTATTGATAAACCTACATCATTTGCTGACTGCATAATCTCTAATTTAGCACCAGGACTACTAGCTCAAATACCCACATTCCCACCACTACTCACACTAATATCCCCTAATTTATCATTAACATCTTGATACCAACTAGCAGTAATACTATCTCAGCTTGCTACTGTTGGATCTGTTGTTGAGTCAATAATATTAGCTTTTATTTTAAAGACCAATCTATAATATTTTTTATATATATTCAGTTATCATCTTTTATTCACTCATCCAAAGTTAAAATAATTTTTGAATAATTATCTTTTTTAATTACTAAAGGTGTTATTTCTCTTTTATAAACATCTTTATTTTCTAAAGAATAAGAGACTTGAACATACAATTTTTTATTTTGTTTTTCTGCAAAAAAATCTATTTCGGATTTATTGTCATTTATTAATGTTAAATTATATCATCTTCTTTTTAATTCTAAGAAAATATAATTTTCAAGTTTTTTTCAGATATCATCATTTCTAGAAAATATATTTCTTAATCATAGGTCATAAGAATAATACTTAAAATGTCATTTTAAAATATCTTTTGTTTTATAAGAGTAATTTTCTAATTTATTTATTAAAAAACTATTATTTAAATATCATAAATAATTATCAACTGTTTCATAATCAAGCTTTTTTATATCTTGTTTTAAATATTTTAATATACTATTAATACTAAATAAACTTGATGTAGTTGAGTAAATGAATTTTAGTAAACTAGATAAAAAATTTGTCTTTCTTAAATTATATCTCAAAATAATATCTTTGAATAAGATACTATCTATTAATGTTAATAAATAATTTTCTTTCATTTCAATATTTTCTATATTCACAACTTCTGGCAATCATCAAAATTCTAAATATTCTTTAAATAGATATAATTTTTGTGTATCATAATTTGAATCTAATTTAATATTTTTAAACTCTAAAAACTCCTTAAAGCTTAAAGGATATACTTCTATTTCAATAAATCTTCATGTAAGTAAAGTAGATAATTCTCCTGATAATAAATTAGAATTTGATCATGTTAGAAAAATATTAATTTTTTTTCAATATTTTTCATTTACAGTTCTAACAAATCTTTCCCAAGTTTTAATATTTTGTATTTCATCTAAAAAAACATATATAGTTCAGTTTGTATATATATTTTGTAAATAATAATCAAACAATGATCATAGTCATTCTATATCAAAATTATCTCCTAGTCTATAATCATCTAAATGTAGATAAAAAACTTGTTCTATATTTATTCATTTTTTAAGTAAAGATGATATAAATTGTTTTAAAATAACACTTTTTCATACTCTCCTTATTCATGTAATAACTTTAACTACATCTAGCTCTTTCATTGTTTCCAATTTTTCTAAATAGACAGATCTTTGATGTCATAAATTAATAAATCATTGCTCTAAATAATCAAAAAATATTTTTTCTTTCATTTTTTACTGATTATAACCTAAATATTAATATAATTATATCATTTTTTAGGTTAAAATCAAATTTTTTATTTTTTTTGCAAGAAAAAAGCTAATAATTTTATTATTAGCTTTTGTTTATTAATTTAATCTATGAATTATCAATGCAGTATATCAATTAAATGAACTATACCAACAATATCTATCTACCGTATCTCTACAATAAGCTCTTACTTGTATATAATCTCAAGCACTTAAATATACTGTATCTTCTAAAAAATGCCTTCTCCATTCTGTAGCACCAGAAAAATTTTGAGCATGTGATAAAACAATTCTTTTGGAACCATTTTGTTGAAGTTCTATGTGATTTCCAACTCATCAATTATTATGAGTAATTGTTCTAAATTTTATATTATAGTATCAAGCTTTATGAATTGTAATTTTATTATTTCAATCAGAACTCATATATGAACTATTACTATTAAACATTTGAGTATCTAAAGGTATGATATTATAGTCTTGAGCTGTAAATGATGTTCCATGAACTGATGGTCCCCATTTTCATACTATAGGATTTCAAAGTATATGACCCTTTACTTCTAGTTTTTCAGATGGAGTAGTTGTTCAAATACCTACATTTCAATTAGTAAGTGTCATTTCATTATTAAATACTCAAGCATTACCTAGTGATCATAATTTAAGATATGTTTTAGCCCAATTTTGTGCTGTTGCTCATGCTTTTATTTCTCAAAAATTATAAGAATATGGATTATCTCATAAAGGAAATGTTCAAGCAATTTGTAAACGTCATTGATAACTTTCTCAGCTATTATTAGCTCAAGGATTTGCTACTGTTTTTATTGATAAACCTACATCATTTGCTGACTGCATAATCTCTAATTTAGCACCAGGACTACTAGCTCAAATACCAACATTCCCACCACTACTCACACTAATCCCCCCTAATTTATCATTAACATCTTGATACCAATTAGCTGTAATACTATCTCAGCTTGTTACGCTCTGAGTAGTAGAAGTAATACTAGCTGCATAGGCTACAGAGAATACTGTTAGTCAGAAAAATGTTCCAAATACTATTCATTTATAAGCTGTTTTGGTTGTGTTTGTTAGTATGTTTTTCATAATTTTTGTTTTATGTAATAAAACCCCTCTGTCCTTTGGACATCTCCCCTTATCAGGGGAGAAAAAATATAGCTCCTCCACTTGCCAGAAGGAGGCTGGGAGGGGTTAATTGCTATCCAATTAATCCCATTATAAAAAAAAAAAAAAACGCAAATCTTTTTTTGAGTTTTTTGAAAATAAACAAAAGCTAGTAATTTTATTACTAGCTTTTGTTTATTTTTCTAATTCAGCAACTTTTTCTTTTAATTTTTCTATTTGTTCTTGTTGTTCTTGTACTGCTTTAAGTAAAGGTCATATCAATCAAACATAATTAACTGATTTTGTTCATATTTCATCATTATCTGTACTTACAAGTTCAGGATATATTTTTTCTAATTCTTGTGCTATTATTCAAAATTGTTTTTCTTCTCACCTATTTTCTTTATCTTTCCAGTTATAAGATACAGGCATAATCTTAGATATTTTTTCAAGTGAACTATCTAATTCTTGAATATTTTCTTTTAATCTTTCATCAGAATTTTGTGTTAATGATCAAGCTAATGTTGCACTTCAAGATGAAAAAACTTTAAATTTTATATTTGAATCATTCCATCAAGATCCATTATGATACTCTAATGCAAACTGATCTCAACCATTATTATCTCTTATTCACCATTTACCATAATATCACATTTTTATCCCACCATTAACATCTAATTCAACACTTGGATTTGGTTGTCATATTCAAACTTTTCCTCAATTTAAAACAGTAAATACCTCTTTAGCTGATCATCCAAATAGATTTGAATTATTTGTTATAACTGCCAATGATTTACCATTTCATGAATTCTGTCATGCTACATCTACTACTAATCATTGTTTATCCCAAGTATTACCTCAATTTCATCTTTGTTTTACAACAAGAGATGGATGGTTTGTTGGACTTGTTTGTTCTATTAATGCTACTCAACTAGAGTTTCAAGTTCATTTTTGCACATGTAGTCCTGTACTACCTGGAATATTTATTCAAATTCAAACACTACCTGTATCTAATATTGTCATATGTGTTTGTAAGGTATTGTCTCTAAATGTTCAAAAATCCATATATGCATCTATATTAGTATCAGAAGCATTCCAATCATTTACTCTTCATACCCTAATCCTTCAAGCTTGCGCTTTAAATGCTCCACTATTACGAGATAAACCAAAATCATATCATACACTTTGATTTGTTCATGCTGTTATGTTTTTATTTGTTGCACGAATTGGTGAAGTTGCTGCGGCTGCATCTCATCTTACTTCTAATTTTGTAGTTCATGTAGTTGTTGGTGAGGCTTCATTAATTCAAACCCTTCAGTCTGTATGTATTCTCATCCGTGTACTTGCCCAATTACTATCAGTATACCGTTTTTGTACACTAAATCCTCAATCTGCTTCTCATACCAAAACAGCTCTATCTCATGCTCATGCAGGTTTTAGTTGTAATCAAGCAATTGTTCCTCATTCAATTATTGCTTGGGAATAATTATCTGTTCATTTTACATGTAAATTTCTAAGAGGAGTTAATATTCCAACCCCAACATAACCATTACTTGAATCTGAAGATAAAGAATGAAACCACTTTGAAGCAGATGTATCTCTATGATATATATTAAATTTTCATCAATTTCTTTCTAACAAAGAAAAATCTGTTTGATCTGTATCATCAGAATCATATATTTTTATATGACCTCAAGTACTTTTTATTTTCATTTTTCATTCAATATCTAATTCAGCTGTTGGAACCTTTTTTCTAATACCTACCTTACCTTGTAAAACAATATTTCCAGTATTATTAGCTGATCATATAAATACATCTCATGCATTAGTTTGTCAATTATTAGCTCAAAATAAATACATACGTGGTTCTGTTCAAGCTCAGCTACCAAGCATTAGATTTAATCATGATGCTGGTATTAATCATCTATAATCATTAGCTGCTCATCATGAAACTTTTATACTTCAATTTACATCAAGCTTTGAACTCGGAACAGCTACTCACAATCATATATCACCACCACTCACACTAATCCCCCCTAATTTATCATTAACATCTTGATACCAATTAGCTGTAATACTATCTCAGCTTGTTACGCTCTGAGTTGTTGAAGTAATACTTGCTGCATAGGCTACTGAGAATACTGTTAGTCAGAAGAAAGTTCAGAATATGATTCCTTTGTAGGCTGTTTTGGTTGTGTTTGTTAGTATGTTTTTCATAATTGTTTAGGTTATGTGGTAAAGCCCCCAACTCACTTTGTTCGTTTTCCCCCTCCTTAGTAAGGAGGGGGTTAGGGGGTGGTTAATTTACAAGTTGTGGGTTTTAAACCCCACCATTTTAAGGTGAGAGGAAAACCTAAAACTTGTTGCAATGGGTCCAAACCCCACGGTTTCAACCTGAGTTTAACAAAAAAAGTGGTAAAAATCAAGAAAATAGGGTAAATAAATAGTTTTGTGTATCTGGAATTTTTAACTACAAGAAAATAGT
>CAYFPB010000055.1:0-9174 GCA_964344895.1 uncultured Candidatus Peribacteria bacterium
TAAATTTGTAATTAGAATTGTAATAATTATTATCCTAATTGCAAATCTTTTTTTATTTTCTCATACATATAATCATAATACTTCTTTTTTCCCTTGTTTACTTAATTCTCTTTTTGTCATAATGATTTTTTTACATATTAAAATAGCTACTATTTTTCATAGTAGCTATTTTTCCAGATACACAAAATTTTTTACAGACTCATTTGATAAAATGCAAGAAAAAATCATTTAAATTTGATTTAATAGAAAAAGTTTTTACAATCCTGTGGTTCTTTAATTTTTATAAAAATTATACATGGAAGAAATAAGTTTTATGACACAGACTTTATCAGTGTTAGTATTGTTATCTATATGTTGTTTTACATATATTTTTAGTAAAAAAATAAATTTTCCTTATACAGTATTATTAGTGATAGTAGGTTTACTTTTGGTACCTATTTCACAAATAGAATATTTGTCTTTTATTGATGATTTTAAATTAACACCAGAATTGCTATTTTTTGTATTTTTACCAGTATTATTATTTGAGGCTGCATATAATATAAATTACAGACAACTATTAACCAACTGGAAAACTATTTTTTCTTTATCTGTTTTTGGTCTATTGATATCAGCATTTTTAATATGATGAGCAATGTTTTTTGTTTTACCATTTGTTTGATTTGAAATCCCATTTTTGGTATGCTTGCTTTTCTGAATATTAATATCAGCTACTGACCCTGTAGCAGTACTTGCAATTTTTAAAACACTCTGAGCTCCAAGAAGACTTACAATTTTATTTGAGTGAGAAAGTCTTTTTAATGACTGAACAGCAGTAGCTTTATTCTTAGTTATACTTTGAGTTATTCTTGAATGAGAAATGATTACATGAATAACTATATTAAGTTGATTTTGAAGCTTTTTATCAATGGTAATTGGTTGAATTATATTTTGATCATTTACAGGAGTATTATTTAGTAAAGTAATAGAATATATAAAAAATAATGAAGAAGTTGAAATTATACTTACTATGCTGCTTGCTCATATTACTTTTATACTAGCAGAGCTTATTAGTCATCATTATACATTTTTGCCTATTTCATGAGTAATAGCAACAGTAGTAGCCTCAATAATAATTTGAAATTATGGTAGATATAAGATAACTCCAAAAGTCGAGGCTCATATGCAAAAATTTTGGGAATTTTTTGCTTTTGTTTCAAATTCAATAGTTTTTATACTTATGTGACTTATTCTTTCTAGTATTGATATTGAATTTACACAATTTATTATACCTACTATTATAGTTATTTTTATAGTTATGTTGGCTAGATACATATCTGTTTTTATCCCTATATCAACAATAAACTTATTTAAGATGGAAAATCAAATTCCTTCAAGTTGGATCAAGTTGCTTTCATGGTGAAGCTTGAGGTGAGCTTTAGCTTTGATGATGGTGTTAATGATACCTTGAGTTTGAGATCCTTCTTATGAAAAACTGATAGCTTTTCAAGAAACTATATGATGGACTTATGATTTCTCTATAAAAGATTTTTTGCTTGTTATAACTATATGAAGTATAATGTTTACATTATTTATTAAAGCTCCAATAATACCTGTTATGATGAAGAGATTATGAGTAGATAAATTAAATACTTTAGAAAAATTTGAATATGAAGAATGAAATATATTAGCAAATTTAAAAATAATAGATAAACTTAATTCTTCTCAAAAAAAGTGATATTTAACAAAATTAGAATATGATAAGTTTAGTCAATATTATACACAGAAACTTAATGAATCTATAGCTTCAATGAAAAGTCTTTTATGAGATAATATAGAAAAATCAACATCTATAATTACAAGAGCTATTTCTCTGCATGCTTTATGAATAGAAAAACAGTACTTAAAGCATCTATATTATTATAATGAAATAGATGAAAACAATTTTAAATATATTCTTAGAAAAATAGAAAAACAGATAGAAAGAATAGAAAAAGATCATTCTCAACTAAGAAAGATCTCAAAAAAGAAAAATGACTATGATGTATTCTCTAGGTTTATAGTTTCTATGTATAAGAAAAAGTCTACAGATTTGGATTCTTATATTAGAAATAGAGCTAGACTTATAATTACAAAAAAGGTTATCAAAGAATTAAAGGCTTTAGCTGAAATAGATTTTGGTTTTGATAAAAAGGTTTTTGATAAGATTATTCATCTTTATGCAGAGTTTAATAAGAAAGCTGATAAAAAAAGAATAAAAATCTTTACTTCAAATAAGGATATAATTCATTCCCTTGATCAAAAGCTTATAAATAAATCTTTATTAAAAATGGAAGAAAAAGTTATAAAAAGTCTGTATAAAAAAGAAATAATTACTCCAAAATTATATATTAGATTTATGGAGAATATTGAAAATCAGATGTATGAAGACCTAAAAAGATTATCATAATTTTATGATAATCTTTTTTTATTATTATAGTTTCTCCCTTTTTGGGAGGGAGTCTCCGAATAGGAGGAGGGATTGAATTTATGCTACTCAAAAAACAGGACTTATATTATTAAATAAGTTTTTAAATAAAGAGGCTTTTCTGTGTTCTCTTGTTTTAGAATACTCTTTTATATATTTATTTGTATTTATTAAAAACTTAGTTTCTTTGTAGTGTTTTAAATTATATCATAATAAAAGTAAAGTATCAAGACTATAATAAGTATCTTTTTTATTTTTTTTCTTATTATATATTTTTTGGATATTCTCAGATATGTCTAGCTCAGAGTTTAGAAATATATTATTGATTTCTTTTTTTATCTCTGATTTTTTAACTCAGTATAAATAAGCTACCTCTTTTTTTGTTAACCAAATCTTCCCTCCAGAGAATAATGTTTTAACAGAGATGTTTCCATCTTCAAATATATATGTATCTATTGCTGTTTTCATAATCTTTTTAATTAGGTATATATTAAATATACACTCAGTATATATTTTTTATATACAATGTCAAAATTTTTTATATACTTTCTATATTTTAATATATATTTTTACTATTATTACCTCTTATTATTCAAAAAAGCTTAATATTTGACAAATACTAAAAAATATACTAAAATATATTAAATATATTATAAAACTATAATAATGAATACAAATAATTGATTAAATGATAATAAAAAATCTGTTAGTAAACAAGACTTAGAAGTAAATGAAAGTTTTTCAGCTGTTAATGTAGTTGAAGATATTATTGCTGACTATAAAATAAAAGATCCTTTATTTAATAAGAAAATAGAAATAGCTTTTAAAAAATTTAAAAAAACTATTTTTAATGCTTGAAATTGAGAAGAACCTTTTTTGATTGTGCAAAGGGCTATTGTTACATGAACTAAACAAGATGTAATAGAATTATTATTAGACTTATATCCTGATAAAGATGAATACAGGGATTCTATAGAATCATCTATTGATTGAATTAAATCTTATTTTAAAAGAAAAAAAATAAATAAGCAAAACTTTGTTGATTTAATAAATTATGACTATGATTGTAATAATCTAAGTGTAGAAAAATCGGAGTTATATGCTTATTTTATAAAAAATAATTTACTAGACTATTGGGAGGATTTTAATTTATCTATGAAAAATTTGGATAGGTCAGGATTAAATTACAAACTATTATTTACCTATTGAGATAGAAAAGAAACTTTTACATTCCCTTTTTATGAAAAAGATGATAATATTTGAAGAAAACCATCTTTGTCAGAGATTTTTTATTCTTTAGTAAATGCTTTTGATAGATTTGAAAATATTGAAACTGATGGCCTTGCTAAAATTGAATTAGTTTGAGAAGATAAGTTTAAAAAATTACAAGAAGAAGAGTTAGCTACTCTATTAAAACAAATATAAAAATCTACACTTAAAAGTGTAGATTTTTTTCTTACTTGATTTTTACTTTGGATTTATATAATAGATTTATTATTTTTTAATTATTAATTTATAGAATGAACAAAAACATACTTATAAGTTTTATTATTTTTTGTAGTCTTTTTTCTTGATTATTTGGTGCTTATATATTTTTAGAATTTTTCTACACAAGTAAAGAATCTGTTAATATAATAAAAGATAATTCAACACAAACAATAAAAACTTGAAAAACTATAACTATTACTGATTTAGAAAATCAGATAACAAAACTATCAAAGGAAATATCTCCTAGTGTTGTTAATATAGTTATTTCAAAGGATATGAAATATTATAGAAAAGATCCATCATGATTTTTTGATGGTATTGAAACAAAAAAGAAAAAAGTATGATGAGGTACTTGATTTTTTATCACAAATGATGGAGTTATTATTACTAATAAGCATGTGATTAATGATAATAATGCAAGCTATACTGTAATAACCAATTCTTGAGAAGAGTATGAATCAAAGGTATTAGCAATAGATCCTTTGACTGACTTAGCTATTATAAAGGTTATTAGTAATAATTGAGCAATATTTGATTCAACTCCATTGAAACTTTTACAGGATCAAAATTCACTAAAAATATGACAATTTGCTATAGCTATATGAAATGCTTTAGCAGAGTTTCAAAACTCTGTTACTTTTTGAGTTATTAGTTGAAAAAATAGAAGCTTAACAGCTGGAGTAAACAAAGATCAATTATCAGGTTTAATTCAAACTGATGCAGCTATAAATCCATGAAATAGCTGAGGACCTTTGGTTAATCTTAATTGAGAAGTGGTTGGAATAAATACAGCTATAGCAAATTGAAACTCTGTATGATTTGCTATACCTCTTACAAAAGCAAGAATAGATTATATATTAAAATCCATAGAAAAATATGGTGTAATAAAAAGGCCTTTTATTTGAATAAAATATACTATTCTTACTCCTTATTCGGCAAAACAATTATGACTTGATAAAAACTACTGAGCTTATTTATCTATTAAAGAACAAAGTGTAGTTCCTAATAGTAGTGCAGATAAATCATGATTAAAGCCTTGAGATATAATTCTAAGTGTAGACTGAGTAAAAGTTAATCAAGTAAATAATATTAATTCAATGATTCAAAATAAACTTCCTTGAGAAACATTAAAACTTGAGGTATATACTTCAAGTAAACAAACTAAAACAATAAAACTAACTCTTTGAGATTTATAAAACTAAAAACAACCACTATATATAGTGGTTGTTTTTAGTTAATATACTAGTTCTAGTATTAACTAAATTCATAATAAATTATTTAATTCTAATAAAACTTTACTTTTTTCTTCTTCTACTTTATCTGAAAATACTAGGTTTATTCAATATTTATTATTAAAGAAAGTTTTAAAAACTTTTCATATATTATCTTTACTAGAGTTTTTAAAGATAATATCATCAAATACCTTAAGATATTCTTCAGAAATATTTATGTTAGCTGAGTATAAAAAGATATTATCACTATCTTTTAAATCTCTAATTTTTCTACATATATCTAATCCATTAAGTCTTGGTAAATCATTATCTAATAAAATAATATCATACATATTTTTTTCATAGTTTTCTAGAGAGGTTATTCAGTCTTCCTCAACTGATATATTTTTATTTATAAATCACAGATCTGATAATATTTTTTTTAAATAAAAAATTGCATCAGGGTTGTCTTCTGCTATTAATACTTTTAAATTCTTGGTTTCTATAGTATTTAAAGATTCTTTTATATTTAAATTCGGGCTATTTAGCATTATAATAATTGTTATTCTAGTACTTATGTTTAGCTAATTATATTAATATAATTTTAATGTCAATTAAAAAAAAGCCTTTTAAAAAGGCTTTTTTTAGTCAACATAAACTTCTCTTGGTTTACTTCAATTACTTGGTCATACTACTCACATTTCTTCAAGTATATCTAATACTTTTGCAGCTCTAGCATATCATAGTCAGATCTTTCTTTGAATTAAAGAAGTAGATCATTTTCTTGATTCTTTTACTATTTGTATTGCTTTTTCTATTATTTCAGGGTCTTCATCTTGGTCTCATTTATATCATTCCATTATAGTTCATTCTAGTTTTGATTTTCCATTTGCTATTTCTGGTATTTGAAGGTTATTTATCATATCAGGATCAACAGTAAGTTTTAGTTTATTTACTATTGATTCTACTTCACTTGTTTCTACAAGTACTCATTGTACTCTTTCAGGTTCAGTAGCTCATGTAGGATAATATAGCATATCTCATCTACCAAGTAAATCTTCAGCTCATTTTTTACCTAATACTGTTTGACTATCTATTTGACTAGCAACTGTAAAAGCTATTCTACTAGGTATATTTGCTTTAATTAATCATGTAATCACATCAACAGATGGTCTTTGGGTAGCTATTATCAAGTGCATTCATACAGCTCTGGCCATTTGAGCTATTCTAGAAATAGATTGTTCTACTTCTTTTTTGTTTCAACTAGCCATTAGGTCAGCCAATTCATCAATAACCATTACTATATAAGGTAATCTATCATCTTTATGAACTTTTGAGTTATATTCTTGTAGGTTCCTTGCTTTTTCTTTTTTTGCTAAGTCATATCTTCTAAGCATTTCTGCAACACACCATTTTAATGCATTTAAGGCTTTATCAGGATTTGTTATTACAGGAGTTAATAAGTGAGGTATACCATTATATATAGATAATTCAACCATTTTTGGATCAACCATTATCATTTTTAATTCACTAGGAGAAAATTTATATAGCATTGAAACAAGGAATCAGTTCATTCATACAGATTTTCAAGCTCATGTTTGTCATGCTACTAGTAAGTGAGGCATTTTAGCTAAGTCTCATACTATTATATTTCAACTTACATCTTTTCATAAAGCCATTGGGATTTCACATTTTTTTGAGTTAAATCCTCTAGAGGCTATTACTTCTTTTAATCATACTACTTCTCTGTTGCTATTTGGTACTTCTATTCATACAGCTCATAATCATGGAATAGGAGCTTGTATTCTTATATTTTTTGCATGTAGAGCTAGGGTAAGATCCTTTTTAAGGTTTTCTATCTTTTTAAGAGCTACTCATGCTTTTGGCTTTAATCTAAATTGTATTACAGTTGGTCATACTTGATAACCTAGCATATCTACTTCAATTCTAAACTGCAAGAGTTTTTCTTGTATTTCTATTTCTTTTCTTTTTATTTCATTTTCATCTATTTTTACAATATCATCTCTAGTGGCAAGCAGAGTTAGTTCTGGGAATTGCCAGTTTTTAAATTCTGAGTTTCTATTTATTTGAGATACTTGTTCAGCTTTTTTAGGTCTAGAAAATATTTTTGATACTTTTGATTTTTTCTCTACTTTTATCTTTTTTGGTGCATCATTTATATTTAATTGATTACTTGCTTTTTTTAGCTTAGATTTTTCTAAGTGTAGTTGTTTCATCATATCATCTAGCTCTTGTTGTTTCTTATTCATTCTTTCTTCTTTTTTAGAAACAGCTCACATTTCTTTTTTTACACTGGATTTTATATTGTTTTTAAAATCAGATATTTTTGAAGGTAATCATATCAAATCTTGAATAAAATATATAGGGTTAAATCTAAATAATATAGTTAACGATCATATCCATAATATAAAAAATGTAAATCAAGTAGCTCATCTTCAAAGCATAGCTTCAAGAGATGAGTAGAAGTTAAAAAATCAATCATATTCTTTATCAAAGAATCATATTAGAGTAGTAAGTGATATCAGGTATATACTAAGTCATATAAATCTATAAAAATTGAAATATAGGTCTTTTTCTTTTACTAAAAATATACTTAATCATATTATTACAGGTGGGTATATCCACTGATAATATCATCAAAATAATTCTGTAGAGTATAATTTTAAATATACTCATAATACCTTATTAGGGTCTGTTATTAATGCAAGCACTCATAAAAATACAAATAGTGTAACTATTATGTATTTTTTTAGGTCTGGTGACATTTTATTTTTTGTTTTTTTTGTGTATTTTCTTTTTGGAGGCACTGTAAAACTAATGTTAATTATTAATATAATTGTAATATACTTAATTTTTTCATTTTAGCAAGAGAAGAAACAAAAAAACAAGTAATTTTTTAAAAATTACTTGTTTTTTTGTTTTATAATCCTAGTAAAGATTCTATATCTAACTCATCTTCTTCTGATGTATTAAGTTCTAATTTTTCTTCTAATATTTCTTTTAGAGCTATTATTTTAGCATTTATTTCTTCTGCTTTTTCTTCACTTAGTTTTGTTCTAGCTATTCTTTCTTCTATTTGTTCTAGTTTTCTTAATAATTTTTCTATTTTGTAATCTGTCATTTTATCTAAAGCAACATTTATTTTATCTAAGAAAGCAGTTTTATGTTCTACTACTTTATCTGCTAATTCAGCTCTATAAGCTTTTCTAGCAGCTTCATTTTCTTCTCTTATAGATTTATTTTCTAAGAATATTTCTTTTCTTTTGTTTATTAATTCAAGTGCTTCAGCTGAGTCTTCTCAAAGAGCTACAATAGTATCTTCATAAAAGTCATTTCTTAAGTCTTCAAGTTCTTCTATGTATTCTTCTCTTAATTCATAGTCTTTATAGCTATTTTTTATTTTTTCTTTTAATTCTTTAGCATTTTCTTCAAAGATTTCTTTTATTTCTTTTAATTCTTCTTTTTGATCATCAGATAGTTTAGATAACTCTTCTTTTAAATCATCATTGTGTTCTTTGTTGAAATCTTTTAGATTATTTTTTATTTCATTTTTATTTGCTTTTAATTCTTTTTTCTTTTTTTCTTTTAATTCTTCTAATTGTTCTTTATAATCATCTCTATCATCATCATCCATTTCTCTCATTTTTTCTCTTTGTTCTTTAGCTTTTTCCATCATTTCTTCATATTTTTCTCTTTGTTCTTCAGCTCTTTTTTTAGCCTTTTCCATTTTATCTTCTAGTTCTTCTTCATGTTTTTTTCTAAGCTTTTCCATTCTTTCTCTCATTTTTTTCATTTTTTTCTCCATTATTTCATTGTGTTTTTTTATTTTTTCTTCAGATTTTTTTAATCTTTCTTGTCTTTCTTCTTCAAGTCTTTTTAATCTGTCTTCTGATCTACTTTTTCTTTTTTGAAATTTATTATCATCTTCATAGTGATCTTCTTTATCTTCATATTCATCCTCAAATTCATCATCCTCATCCTCAAATTCATCATCCTCATCCTCAAATT
>CAYFPB010000056.1:0-9169 GCA_964344895.1 uncultured Candidatus Peribacteria bacterium
TAAAAACACATAAAAAAGTCAAATTTTAAAATTTATTTTCAAATTCCTTAAAGTTTCTCCCTTTCCCAAAGGGAGTACCTGAAACGCAGTGGAAGGGGAGGGATTCTAACAAACTACAACATGAACAACAATCTATTTGAAGAACAATATAAAATGTTAAATACAGCACAAAAAGAAGCTGTAGATGAAGTATATGGGCAGATAATGGTAGTAGCAGGTCCAGGTACTGGTAAAACACAAATAATAGGACTTAGAACAGCAAATATTATTAAGAAAACATGAGTAAATCCAAGTAATATACTAATTACAACATTTACAGAAGCAGGAGTAATAGCAATTAGAGAAAGATTGGCTAGATTTATTGGGAATGAAGCATATAAAGTAGGAGTATCAACAATCCACTCACTATCTCAAGACATCATAAAAACTCACCCAGAAAAATTCTTGGAATATAAAGCTATGATGGCAATAGATGAAGTAGATTCTCTTGAAGCATTAAAAGAAATCACAGATAAACTAATAGAAGAGAAAAAAATAGTAGAATTAACAAATGATTATGATAGGTATTTTTACCTAAGAGACATTAAATCAAAAATACAAATACTAAAACAAGAGTGAATAAATAAAGCAAAACTAGAAATAGCAATAGAAAAACAAACTAAACAGTATAGTGAAGAATTAGCAGAAATTAAGCCAACCCTTAAAAAATATGAAACAACTAAAAATAAAGGAGAAAAACACATAGCAAAACTAAAAGAATTAGTAATATTTTTTGAAGAATATCAAAAATATCTAAGAAGCAAATCATTATATGATTTTAATGATATGATTAACTTTGTACTTGAAAAACTAAGAGAAGATAAAGAATTAAGACAATACTATGCTGAAAAATATCAATTTATAATGCTAGATGAATATCAAGATACAAATGATGCTCAAAATCAAATAATAGACCTAATACTAAGTGTATCAATTGATAAGTCGCCCCTGGGGGAGATGTCCGATAGGACAGAGGGGGTTAATATTATGGTGGTAGGGGATGATGACCAATCAATCTATCGTTTTCAAGGTGCAAATATAGAAAACATGCTTGATTTTTCAACAAAATACAAAAATACTAAATTTATTGTACTAGAAAATAATTATAGATCTAATCAACAAATCTTAGACTTATCAAGTGAACTAATAGACAACAATAATGAAAGATTATCAAAAAAGATCAAAAGTATAAACAAAAAACTAATATCTAGCTGAAACTTAAAAGACTCTAATACTGAAGTATGATTATTTAAAGCTAACTCAGATATAGAAGAAAAAACATTTATTGTAAATAAAATAAAAAATGAAATAAAAAAAGGAACTCCATTAGAAGAAATAGCAATAATAGTAAGATGAAACAAAGAAGTAGAAGAGTGGAGTAATCTACTACTACAAAATAAAATAGAAGCCGAATCAAAACTAAAAACAAATATACTTAATTCTAAATATGTAAATCTCTTACTTAACTATCTAGAAATAATAAGTAATCCATATGCAGATGAAGAGAAATTAATCAATATAATGAGATCAAATATATCAAAAATAGAAAATACTGATATATTTAAAATAAATAGAAAACTATACATTTCAAATTACAGCAAAAAACACAAAATAAAAATGCTTGATTTTTTAATGAAAGCTGAAGAAGATGATCTAAACCTAAAAAATAAAGAATTATTAGATGAATTCATAGAAAAATTATGAGACTTTCAAACTAAAATTGGAGAACTTAGTATAGTAGAGTTTTTCTCATATTTCATAGAAAAAACATGATTATTAGAATATATAGAAACACATGGGAATTTTGATGATATTCAAGATATATATACTATTTTCAACAAAATAAAAGATTATGCAAATCTAGATAAAAATTTCAGTATAGAAAAACTACTTAAAAAAATAGAATTATTTAAAAACTATAATTATCCTATAACTAGACAAATAGTAAGTGAAACTTCTAGATGAATACAAGTATTAACAGCCCATTCATCAAAGTGACTAGAATACAATACAGTATTTATACCATGATTATATAATTGAAATTGGGAATGAAAAACTATCAGAGATAAATTAAAGCTACCAGAGCATATAGCTTGAGAATGACTACAAACAGATAGTTTTGAACAAATAGAGGAAGACAGAAGACTATTTTTTGTAGCAGTAACTAGAGCAAGAGAAAACCTTTACTTATCATATCCAGCTTGAATCTGAACAAAACCACTATTACAATCAGTATTTATCCAAGAAATAGAATGAAGTTTCGAAGAAATAACTCCCCCTGCTACGCTTTCCCCCTCAATGAGGGGGATTAAGGGGGACTTAGAAATTAAACAAATAATAGAAAATGATATAAAAAATGAACTCATAGAATATGGAGATAGAGAATTCAACTATATACATAGCTTTTTAGAAAACTACAAACTATCAGCCAGTGACTTAAATACATTTTTAGAAGATCCTTTATTGTTCTTAAATAGAGTAGTTTTTAAATATCCTTTCATAGATAACCAATTTACTATATTTGGTAAAGTATATCATAGAACTTTAGAGTTATTCTATTTAAAATATAAAAATGAAAGTAGTCTTCCTGAAAAATCTTACCTAACAACTACTTTTAAAATGTTATTAGATAAAGAAGTACTAACACCTGAAGAGCATGAAAAACTTCTAGAAAAGGGAATAGTATGACTAGAATGATATTTTGATAATCATATAATTCAAAAAGAAGAACCATTAGTTCTAGAATATAGTTTTAGGAATAGATGAATAGTATTTGAATGAATACCTCTTACAGGTACAATAGATAAAATAGATAAAGTTGGAACCAGTACCCCTGACAACAGTAATAATGAGGGACAATTGGCATTTTTTAAAGAAACAGTTGTTTTAATAGACTATAAAACCTGAAAAATAAAGTCTGAATGAGTTATAAAATGACTTGATAGATACTGAAACAAAAAGCCTGGTGAATGAAAATACTTTAGACAACTTATGTTTTACCGCCTACTATGTGAACTAGATCATGAATTTGCAGCAAAATTTGATGTATGATGAGTTGCTATTGATTTTGTTGAATGAAAAGACTGAAAATATAAATATATAGAATTAGAAATTTCAGATGAAGAATATAGCGAATTCAAAGAAGAAGTTAAGCAAGCATGGAAAGATATAAACTGTGAGACATTTTGGAAAGAATTACTTAAAAAGTAATTCAAAAAGTAATTCTTTTTACTAGACATTTTGTGTTTTTTGGATAGAATGGGAGGAGTTTATATTTAATTTTTTAAAAAAATGAATAAAAATTTTCAAAACTTTACTAATTTATATGAAATTAGTAAAACACTAAGGTTTGAGTTGAAACCTCAATGAAATACTGATAAACTTTTAATAGAAAATAAAGTATTTAAAAAAGATAAAAATATAAATGAAGCTTATTATAAAATAAAATGATTTTTAGATAAATTACATTTAATGTTTATAAATGAAAGCTTATCTAATATTAATCTTGATTTTAATGATGCTTTTGAAATTTTTAAAGAAATAGATAAAGAACAAGATACAAAAAAGAAAAATAATTTAAATAAAGAATTTGAAAAAATTAAATCTAGTTTAAGGAAACAAGTATGTAATTGATTTAAAAATACTTGAAATAAATGGAAAGAAAAATTTTGAAATACTACATATATAGATAATAAATGAAAAGAACATACATATAAAATAAAATGAGACTCCTATAAAATACTGATGTCAGAAACAAATTTAAATATTTTGTATCAGATTTTTAATGAAGAAACATGTTGAGATAAAGTTTTAGTAGAAAATTATAACTGAGAAAAAGAAAATATTTTTAGAATATTTAAATGATTTACTACTTATTTTACAAATTTTAATCATAGTAGAGATAATTTTTATAAAGATGATTGAAAAACATGAAGAATAGCTACTAGAATTATAAATGAGAATATGATTTTTTTCTTCAAAAATAAGATAAAATTTGATAAATTTTATAGTAATGAATCAGATTTAAAGAAAAAATTAAAAAAAAAGTTAAATAATCTACAAAAAAAGTTAAATAATCTACAAAACAAGTTAGATAATCATTGAGAAACATTAGATGAATTTTTTAATATAGACAACTATAATAATTGTTTTAAATGAGATGCTATTACAAATTATTATAATATGATATTATGATGAATAACAATTGAAGGTAAAAAAATACAATGATTAAATGAAATAATAAATTTAGAAAAACAAGCCAAATATTCAGAATATAAACAAGCTAAAAAGGATTGAAATAATGAAGTAATATTTCAAAAAAATAATTATCCAGTTTTTAAAGAACTATATAAGCAAATATTATCTCAAAAAGAAGATGAAATAAAATTTATAGAAATAGAAAACTTTAATGATATAAAAAAATATTTAAAAGAAATAGAAGGAAAAAACATTGATTATAATAAAATAGTTGAAAAATTAATAAGTTCTTTAACTCAAAATCATGAAGAGTATAATTTTGATAAAATATACTTAAGTAAATTATCTATAAATACAATTTCAGCAAAATTTTTTGGATTTTGAAAATGGGAATTAGTTAGTGAATATTTAAAAAAAGATATTTGAATTAAAAATTCAAATAAAAAAATAGAATTACCTGATTTTATAAGTTTAGATAATATAAAAAATGCTTTAATTTTAGCTAATAAAGAAAGTGAGGATGATATTTTTAAAAATGATTTTGAGGATATTACTATAAATGATGTATTTATAAAATTTTTGACTATTTTTATAGATTCATTTATAAAAAATATAAATATATATAATGGAAATAAAAAAAAATTGCAAGATATTTATATATTATCAGATTTTGATGAGAATAATGAAAATAAAGAAAAACAAATAGAAATAATAAAAGATTTTTTAGATTCAAGTTTAAATATTTATAGAATGATGAAATATTTTTCTTTAGAAAAAGGTAAGGAAAACATAGAATATAAATATGAGATAGATGATTTATTTTATAATAATTTCTCTAAGTTTTACACTGATAACCAAATTTTTAATTATTATAATGAGTTTAGAAATTATCTAACAAAGAAGCCTTATTCTACTGATAAAATAAAACTAAATTTCGAAAATGGAAATCTACTAGATGGTTGGGATAAAAATAAAGAACCTGATAATTTTTGAACATTATTAAGAAAAGATTGAAAATATTATTTAGCTTTACAGGTTTATTTAAAGAAAAATATTTTTTATAAAAAGCAATGAAGTTCTATAATTGATATTCAAGAAGCTTATAAAATAAATGAAAATGAATTAAATTTCAAAAAAATTGATTATAAATTATTACCTTGAGCAAATAAAATGCTACCAAAAGTTTTTTTTGCAAATAATAATATAGATTATTATAATCCAAGTGAAGAAATATTAAATATTAGAAATACATCATCTCATACAAAATGATGAAAACCACAATCATGATTTACAAAAACTGACTTTTCTATATTAGATTGTAGAAAAATGATAGATTTTTATAAAAAATCTTTATCTATTCATCCTGAATGGAAAAATTTTAAATTTAATTTTTCAGAAACATCTGATTATGAAGATACAAAGCAATTTTTTGTAGATGTAGAAAAATGATGATATAATTTAAGTTTTAGAGAAGTATCAGAAAAATATATTAATAATCAAATTGATAATTGAAATATATATCTATTTGAAATATATAATAAAGATTTTGCAAAAAAAACTACATGAAAACAAAACCTTCATACTATGTATTTTAAATGACTATTTGAAGAAAAAAACCTTAAAGATATAGTCTTAAAACTAAATTGACAAGCAGAAATTTTTAGAAGAGAAGCTTCCATAAAAGAAAGAATTGACAAAAATAGAAAAACAAAAAATGAAATAATAGAAAAAAGAAGGTATACTCAAGATAAATTATTTTTTCATTGTCCTATTAGTCTTAATTATAAAAAAGAAAATAAAAAAATAAATAATAAGATTTTAGAATATATAAGTGAAAACAAAGAAATTAATATTATTTGAATAGACAGAGGAGAAAAGCATCTTGCATACTATTCAGTAATAAATCAAAAATGAGAAATATTAAAAGATGAAAATTGAGAGCTTGTAAAATGAAGTTTTAATGAAATATGATGAAAAAATTATTATAATGAACTTGTAAAAAGAGAATGAGAAAGAACATGAGCAAGAAAAGATTGGAAAACCATATGAAATATAAAGGACTTAAAGCAGTGATATATTAGTCAAGTAGTTCATAAATTATCAGAATTGATTATTAAATATAATGCTATAATAGTATTTGAAGATCTTAATAGCTGATTTAAAAGATGAAGACAAAAAATTGAAAGACAAGTATATCAAAAATTAGAAAAAGCATTAATAGAAAAATTAAACTACCTTACATTTAAAGATAGAAATATTGAAGAAAATTGAAGTTATTTAAAAGCATATCAATTAACTGCACCTTTTGAAACTTTTGAGAAAGTATGAAAACAAACTTGAATAATATTTTATACTAATCCTGCTTATACATCAAGTACTTGTCCAGATTGTTGATTTAGAAAGGATATTTATTTAAAATATACTAATTTATTAAATGCTAAAAAAGATATTAAAAAAATTGATTCTATTACATTTAACTGTGATAAATTTATATTTGAATATAATAATAAAAAAGTTTTTAGTGATAGAGACAGAAAGAGAAATTTAAAACATGAAGAAAAAGATAGTCAATGAAAAAAAACATATAAATGGAAAACTGAAAATTATAATATAACTTATAATATAGAACAAATTTTAAGTGATAATAAAATTGATTACAAAACTTGAGAAAATTTAATAAATAATATAATAGATAAAAATAATAAAGAATTATATTCTAGTATATTTTATAATTTTAATTCTCTATTAACAATTAGAAATTCAACTATATGAGAAAATGATGATCATTGAGATTTTATATCTTGTCCTTGTTGTGATTTTGATAGCAGAAAACAAAATAACATCTGAATATCAAATTGAGATGATAATTGAGCATATAATATAGCTAGAAAATGAATTATTATTTTAAATAAGATAAATAATTATAAGAAAGATAAAGGCAATCTAGATAAAATTTGATGGAAAAATTTTACAGTTAATCAAAAGGATTGGGATAATTTTATACAAAAATAAAAAAATATGATACAATTTAAGTTGTATCATATTTTTTTATTTTATTTTTATGGAGTCATATATTAAATTATCAACACTAAATGATTTTATTTTTTGTCCAAAATCAATTTATTATCATGAAATATATGATAATTATAATGAAAAATTATATCATAATAAAGTTCAAACTGAGTGAAAAATTATCCATGAAAAAATTGATAATAAAACCTATTCTACAAGTAAGTTTATTCTACAATCATTAGATGTATATTCAGAAGTATATTGAATACATTGAAAAATAGATATTTTTAATAAAAAAACATGAGAATTAATAGAAAGAAAAAATAAAATACATATAGATAACAATTGAAAAGAAAGAATATATTTATGATATAAATATCAACTTTGGTGACAGATGTTTTGTTTAGAAGAGATGTGATATGAAATAAATAGTTTATATTTGTATTCCTTGAAAGATAATAAAAAATATAGAATTTATAAACCAAATTCAAAAGAATTAATAAAATTTGAACAAATATTAGAAAAATATAGAAAATTTGATTTATTACAAAAAAATTGGAGTCAGAATACTAATAAATGTTTAAAATGTATTTACAGAGAATTATGCGATTATTATATTTGAGAGGTATATCCTCAACTTAAATTATTTGATTAATAAAAAATTATGTTACAATTTCCAGATTTTAATGAAAAACAAGTATTGTTTATAGAAAGTTTTGATACTAAAAATATAAATTTTCAGAATGAAAATTTAATAATAAAAGAAGATTGAAAAATAAAAAATAAAGTAAGTTTATATAAAATATTTACTATATTTTTAATTTGAGAAACAACAATTTCAAGTGTACTAATTAGAAAATTTCAAGAATACTCTATAACTTTAATATTACTTAAGAAAAATTTTTTACCATATTTAGTTATATGAAATGAAACTGAATGAAATTTTGTATTAAGAAAAAAACAATATGAAAAAACAGATGAAGAAATGTTAGAAATAGCAAAAGAAATTATAATACTTAAAACTAAAAACCAATTAAGTTTACTTAAATCTATAAGAGAAAAAACTACTTATTTAAAAGATGATTTAAATAGAGTAAAATCAATAATAGAAAGTATTAAAAATACAAACAAAAGTGAAAGTTTACTATGATTTGAATGAAATGTCTCAAAGATATTTTTTAGTAATTATTTTTGAAATATTTGATGGCAAAGGAGAGAACCTAGAACTAAAAGAGATATTCAAAACTTACTTCTTGATATTTGATATACTTATTTATTTCATTTTATAGAAGCTTTGCTAAGATTATATTGATTTGATAATTATTATGGTGTATATCATAGGACATGGTATCAAAGAAAATCTCTTGCATTAGATCTTATGGAACCATTTAGATGTATTATTGATAGATGATTATTAAAAGCCTATAATTTGAAACAAATAGATAATAAAGATTTTAAGTTTCAGAATTGACAATATGTTTTACCTTGGGAAAAATGACAAAAATATTCAAAAATTTTCTTAAAAGAAATAATTAATAATAAAAAAGAAATGTTTTATTTTGTAAAAGATTATTATAAATTTTTTATGAAATGAAGAAATGACTTTCCAGAATTTAAAATTTAATTATAAAAATTTATGTTAATAGTTACATATGATATCCATAATAATAAACTTAGAACAAAATTTTCTAAATTATTAAAAAAATATTGAAGAATGATTCAATATAGTGTTTATGAAGTTAAAAATAGTGAAAGAATATTAAATATTCTAAGATCTGAAATAGAATTAATATTTGCTCCAAAATTTACTTGAGCAGATAGTATTTTAATTTTACCAATTTCTAAGGCAAATAGAGAAAAAGTTATAAGGTATTGACAACCAGCAATGGAAGAAGAAGAAATTTTATTTTTATAGAAAAAA
>CAYFPB010000057.1:0-9105 GCA_964344895.1 uncultured Candidatus Peribacteria bacterium
GTTACTTTTGTGTTTTTTTGTGTAAAATTTTCACGTTAGGAAGAAAAGAGCCTCCAAAAGCAATTTTTTGTATTTTTTAAATAAATGTGCTAAAATAATAAAAGTTATATTATTATTATACACTATGACTGAAGTTTTTGAATCTCAAAATGCATCACCTGATAAAAATATGGAAACTATAGATCTATTAGATAAAGCTAATAGTATTTTAAATAGTGTTGAAAATAAAGAGCTTAGAAAAAAATTTGAATGACAATACAATAAAATCAGAGAAACTGTAATAAATGCATTTTTTGATGGTCAAGAACAAACAATCAATAGTCTAGATGATTTAAAACTAAGCTTAGATATTTGAGAAGAGTGAGAGATAGATAATGAAGAATATTTAGATATTGAAAAAGCTGTTAATTTATTTAGTGCTGATGTTACAAAAAGTAAAACTATAGATACTTTTGAAGAAAATAAGGAAGCTTTTATAAATGAGGCTAATAGTAAAGATTTAATGACAGGACTAGAATGACAACAAACTATAAACAGTATTTTACAAAACTCTACTTTATTTATTGAAGAACTTGAGGATTTAAGAAAAGATAATAATTGAGAGCTTACTACTGTTCAAGAGGATATGTTAAGTGCTTTAAAAGATTATGATAAAGAAAAAATCTATATACTAAAAGATGAGTATAAAAAACTTCAAGAATTAATGGATCAAGATATTACAGGACTAAAACCTGAGTTTTTTAAAGATAATCCAGAGTATATTTACTTAATCAAAGATGAAGCAAGGCTTAAAGAAATAATAAAAAGTAATAATACTATACTTATTTTTAAACTTATTAACCCTCAAATAATTAAAAATAATCCAGATATTATTTTTGAATCAAGACTACTTTTTGATGATATAAAAAATCTAGATAGTAATTTTGTAAAAAATAATATTGAAGAATTTATAATAAAATTTGATTATTTAAAAGATATATTAATATTAAAATCAAATGAATACTGAGTTTCAAAAAATGAGTTAAGAGATATAATACATAAAAACAATATTAAAACATCTATAACAATAGATAATTTTTTAAGCCCTAACTCTATAAATTTATCTAATTTTTGAGAGGCTTATAAAGATATTATGAATTGAAATATAAATGATCAAAACAGAGATATAATTAATAAATATTTACTGCAAAACCTAAAAAGTGATAACAATATAAATATTGAAATAAACAATGATAGTAAAAATTTAGAAACAATGGTTATAGACTTAATTGGTAAATGACTTTTAGACTGAAAAACAGATTTAATTTATGCTCAAAAAACAATAGGGATATCAAAAGCACTTATAGAAAAATCATCTAACCTTATTCACTTCATCCCTAAAGAACATATGCAAGACAAAGAAATATTAAGTGTTTATATTGAACAGCTAGATAATTCTGAATACATTTTTAATGAGATAGCCAACCTAGATATCCCTGATTTAGATACTCTATTATTTATATATTCAAAAGTTAAACAAAAAGAAAATGTCCAATTAAAACAATTTTTCATTCACCCTATTATCAAAACAAAAATCCAAAACTTATTAAGTGCAGAAAGTGTAGAGCTAAAAGAATGATTCTCAAATCAAAAAGATAAAGAACTTTTTACAGAGATAATTAATGAGCTTAATGGTATAAAAACAAGTATTGAAGAATATAATAAACAATTTAAAACAGATATAAAGTTTTCTAAAGAAGAAAATGATAAGTTTATTGAAAGTTTAGATTGACTTGATTTAAATGAAAAAAATATAAAAAATATAAATAATTTTTTATCTTCATGAGAAATATTAATCTTATGAGAAGTATTTGATAATTTAGATATTGAAAATATAAATTTAATATTAGAAATTAGAAATAAAATATTAGATAGAAGAACAAAAGAAAAATCTAAAGAAGTAAAAGGTACAAAATGGGACAATTCTGAATGACATTTATCAGAAGAAAAATTAGTTAGTGATTTTAAGGAATATAGGAAAAAACAAAAAGAATGAATAAATAATGATATTATTATTAATGAGTTTTTGATTGATAGTAAGCTAAATTCTAATTCTGAAGAATATAAAAAAATTACAGATATATTAAAAGATATATTAGAAAAAGAACAAAACTCAACAATTATAAAAAGTGATAAAGCTAAAGATATTTTCAGAAAAGTAGTTAAATGAGAAATTAGCCAAGAAGAATTTAACAAGGTAATTTTTGAAGAAACTATAAGAATTGAAAAGGAAGAAAAAGAAGAGCAAGCAAAACAAGAAGAAAAAACTAATACAAATGATATAAATTCTAGTTTTGAAGTAAATGATTCTAAGAATGATTATTGGTTAAACACTCTTTGAGACAAACCAGAGCTATTATGAAATAACTGAGAAAAAATTGAGATAACAGCAGAGGAGGCTCAGATAGTTAAAAACAATCCTGAAGCGATAAAAAACTTGGTTGATTTCCATAACTTCTTCAAAGAACTAAACCTAGAATCAGTTTGGAAATATAGAAAAGAATTAGCAATAACTATAGGTAGTGTAAACATAGACTTCAATGATGGAAACTCTATAAGTAAGGCTGAGCTATTAAGCTTTTGAAATAAACTACTTAAAGCAATTAACTGATTAATGGATGATGATGAAAACCTAAAAGATAAACCAAGATTATATGAAGCTAGTACCCTATCAGCTTTAGAAAGTGAATTTAGAAAATTCTCTGGTGCTTGATCTATGTTAAGTGATAATGCTACTAGTAATATAGAATGAGAAGATAAGTTTGCTGCAACTCTGAGACAGTTCTGAGTGATTGGTTGAGCTTATTTTAAGACTAATTTATTAAGAGAAAAAATGAAATAAAAAATCAGAAAATTTTAAAATTTTCTGATTTTTTATTTATAATGAACTCAAATATAATTTAACATTTTTGATGCACCATTTAATAATTCTATCATAGCATCTCTATCTTTTTTAACTTCAATTTTATAGAAACAATTTATAGTAAAATTATATTAGTAACTTTTAGCAAAAATAACTTTTGTATTTGTACTTTCTCAACAACAGATACACTTTCAAGATGATAACTCTTGATTAAAAGGGATATTACGTGTTGTAGCTCAAGTTTCATTTTTTATTTTTTCTTCACATATATTTGATTCACACCAATAAGCATAAGTAAATCACTTTTTTACTTTTTTCTTTAGATCATTATAATTATTTACTTCAAATGTATTATTATTTAAATAATTAGTTGCATTATTTAATAATAAATTTTGTGTTTCTTTTAATAATGTTTGAATTTCAGAATCAATATTAGAATCTAAAATAACAGTAATTTTTTCTCATGTTAACCTTTTAGCAATCATAATACTATTATTTTTCATATCTCTTTTTCATACTTCTATTCTTAAAGGAACTCATTTTTTTTCCCACTCATATGACTTTTCTCAAAAGGATTTATTATCTCTATCATCAACTTTAATTCTTAAAGAGTTATTTAATTTATTTGAAAAATTATTAATATATTCTAATACTTCATTTTTATCATTATTATTTTTACTATTAAAAATAGGAATTATTACAACTTGAATAGGAGCTATAGATGGTGGTAGATTTAATCATTTATTATCACTATGAACCATAATAATTCATCATATCATTCTTGTTGAAACTCAAAAACTGGTTTGATATGCATATTCCTGCTTTCAATTACTGTCAGTAAATTTTATATCAAAAGCTTTAGAAAAATTTTGTCAGAAAAAATGTGAAGTCCCCATTTGAAGAGCTTTTCAATCTTTCATCATTCATTCAACACTATATGTTTCTTGAGCTCAAGCAAATTTTTCTTTTTCAGATTTTTTTCACTTAATTGTTGGTATACAAAGAGTATTTTTCATAAAATCATTATATACATTAATCATAGTATATGCATGATCTTTTGCTTCTTCTTCTGTAGTATGAACTGTATGTCCTTCTTGCCATAAAAATTCTGTTGTTCTTATAAATGGACGAGCTCTTTTCTCCCACCTTACAACATTTGCCCACTGATTTATTAATAAAGGTAAATCTTTCCAAGAGTTTACCCATTTTGAAAAAGTTGAATACATTATTGTTTCTGATGTTGGTCTAATAACAATATTCTCTTCTAATTTTTTTCCTCATCAATGTGTAACTATTGCACATTCAGGTGCAAATCATTCAACATGATCCTTCTCTTTATTTAGATAATCTTCTGGTATTAATAATGGAAAATAACAATTTTCATGTCATTTTTCTTTTAATTTATTATCTAAAATATTTTGTATATTTTCCCATATAGAGTATCAATAAGGTTTAATTATATAACATCACTTTGTCGGTCAATCATCAACTAAATCTGCATATTGAAGCAAATCTAAGTACCATTGACTATAATTCTCCTCCATATTAGTTATTCAAGATTGAAGATTTCTAGATTTATTCATAATATTTTTTAATTATTAATATTTGATATTTAAATCAATATAAGTATTTATTATTATAAATAATAACAAATATTTGTCAAGCTTTTTTATCTTTTTGTTTCTTAATAATTACTATTTTGCAATCCCTCTATTTTTTATAACAATAATTTATATGTTAATTTTTATAATATTTTTAGTTTTATAAATATTAGAAATATTAATATTATCATTTGATCAAAATAAATGAATATTTATATTATATATATCAAAAAAATTTTTTAAATAAAATACTAAGGAAATATGATATTTTTCATTATACAAAAAATTTAATATTGATAAATTATTACTATTTAAATTAAATTCATTTAAATTATTTATAGTAGTATACAAATAATTATATTTTCAATAAAAAATTAAAATATTTTTAAAATCCATAGCTAATCATAACCCTATAGCTTTAGCAAAAGATTCTTTTATTGTCCAAATATTTAAAAAATCATTTAAAGTATTATTATGATATTTCTTTTCTTTTTCATGTAATATTTCATTATTTAAGTTTATTATCTCTTTTTTACTAATATATTTTTTATACTCTACATCTATTCATAACTTTTTTACATTTATTCAAATGGCACATATTATAATATTATTACTATAAGATATGGATACATTTGTTTTTTTTATATCTTTATTATTAATATAAAGACTTCAATTAGACATTCTATTTATTATAATATTTTTAATATTAATATTAAAAATTTTTGATAAACAGTATTTTAACATATATCTTGAATATACATATTTGTAAAAAGACTTGTAATTTTTTTTATTATTTAATTCAATTAATTCTTCTTTACTAAGTATTTTTAAAAGTTTATTGATATTAATATTTGATTTTTTATTAATATTTGATATAAATATATTAATTATTGGTTTTTTCATGTATATAATATAAAAATGTAATTTATACATGTTCATAATACAATAAAAAAAATATATTGCAATAAATTCCCTTGCATTATATTTAAATAAGCCTTATCTGATAAATAATAATTTATGAATAATAATAATAATTCTAAAATAAAAATAACCCCTAAAGAAGATAGTTTTTCAGATTGGTACTTAGATGTTGCTAAACAATGAGAACTATTTGAATACTCTTCAACTCCTTGATCTATAATATTTTTACCAAAATCTGTTGAAATCTGGGAAAAAGTAAAAATCATACTTAATTCTTCATTATGAAAATTAGGTGTGAGAAATATATATTTACCAACACTTATTCCAATGTCTTTCTTTGAAAAAGAAAAAGAACATATTGAATGATTTGCACCTGAATTAGCAATTATTACACATTGATGAGGAAAAGAACTTGAAGAAAAATTAGCTTTTCGTCCAACATCTGAAACAGTTTTTTGTGAATTTTTTAAAAATCAATTACAAAGCTATAAGGACCTACCTCTATTATATAATCAATGGGCAAATGTTATAAGATGGGAAAAACGTACTCGTCCCTTTTTACGTACAGCTGAATTTCATTGGCAAGAATGACATACAATACATCAAACAAGGGATGAAGCAAAGATTTTTGCAGAAAAAATTATAAAAGAATTATATATAAAGACTTTTAATGATTATTTTGCTATAGAATGAATCTACTGAGAAAAGTGTGAAAGTGAAAAATTTGCTTGAGCAGATACTACTTTTACTTTTGAACCAATGATGAAAAACTGATGGGCCTTACAAATATGTACCTCACATCTATTAAATCAATGATTTATGAAACAATTTAATGTATCATATTTAAATAAAGAATGAAAAGAAGATTATCCATTTTATACTTCGTGGTGAATGTCAACTCGTTCAATTGGTTGACTTATTCTAAGTCACTCTGATAATAAATGATTAATTATTCCCCCAAAACTATCTGAGTATAAAACTGTTATTCTACCAATATATAGAAACAAAGAAAGTATAGAAGATATAAATAAAATAGTTTACAATATTTGAAAAGAAATATTATGAGATTTTACTAAAGTTCCTATAAAGTGACAATCCTTTATTGCATTAATTTGAAAGGACCAAAAAATCTTACTAGACCTAAGTGACTCTAGATTCTGAGAAAAAATAAATAATTTTGAACGTTCATGATATCCAATAGCAATTACAGTATGATTAAAAGAAATTGAAGAAGGAGCATATACAATTATATCAAGAATAACTTGAGAAAAGATTAAATCTAGTATTAATAATATAAATCATAATATAGATAATTTACTAACTGAATGACAAAAAACCTTATTATCTAATAATAGAAAACAACTAATAAAAAATACAGTTGCATGTTATTGTATGGAAGATATATGAAAAGCTATTAAAACATGAAAATTTGCAATATATGAATGGGATAAAAATAAAGAGTTTGAGAGAGAAATAAAAGAAAAATTTAAAGCTACAATTAGATGTATACCTAGTTCAAATCAGTTTACAGATGATATTTTAAAAATAAAAGATTCTAACAATGTTGCGATAATTATAGCAAGAGCATTTTAATAAACATTATCATTGTTTAAAGATAATAACTGATGCAATAACATCATTTCATCACATATTTATACTTATTCAATAAGGTTTATTTTTATCTAATTTTATTTGATTTTTATTAGCTTTTTTAGTTAATTGATTTAGTATAGTTACTACTTGACGTATTCAAGTTGCTCATACAGGATGTCACCATCATATTAATCATCAACTAGTATTTATAGGTAAGTATCACTTTTTATTTATACAATTATTTATTATATAATCAGCTCACTTCCCTTTTTCAGCTAATCATATTGCTTCAATAATTAGAATTGCTGTTATAGTAAAACAATCATGTAATTCAATAATTCATAGCTGATTGATATTAATATTTGCTTCATTTAATGCTTTATTAATTGCATATTTTAAATTACTTAACTCTGTTAAGTCCTTTGGATCTTTTGTTATATCTACCACTGAGTGAACAAAACTTATTACTTCTAGAGTTTCTTTTTTATCAATATTCATTTTTATAAGTCATTTTTCTGAACTAATAATAATTCCAGCTCATCAACTTGAAATTTTAGAGCAATCTAATATACTTAGATTTTCTAAAAAATTTGATGAGTTTTTTTTCTGTTTAATATATTCAGAATCAAGATCATTAATAGAGTTATGGTATTCTTGTGCTGTAGGATCAAGTTTTGAATTTATAATACAATTTTTATACCATTTTTTCATTGCTTGATATGTTTTTTGTTTTCAATATTTTTCAATATATGCCTTTGCTCTTTGATTAAATAAATTTGGAAAATGATATGCATGTCATTTTTGTCTTTTTTTAATCCGATCAGCTCAAGCTAAAAAGTCAGCTCAATATACAGCTTTATAAGTATGTTGTACTTCTACTCATATTATTTGAATTATATCAGCAATATCAGCAAGTATATTTTTTATACCACATTGTAATGCTACTCATCAAGAACTACAAGCTGCTTCTACACTTGTAACAGGTTTATGTTCTAGTTTTTTGTCTATTAATGGTATAAAACCAGATAAATTTGACTGATTATTATATTTGCTCGATAAAAAATTACTTATTATACTTTCATCTATATTCTCTACTCAACCAATTTTTTTATTTAAATTATTTCAAATATCTTTTATATAATTTTCTAAATTATTTTCATTGTTTAAAAAAGGAAAGTCTTTACTTCAAACTCAATATGAATTAGTTGTATAACCAGCTAACATATATATTTTTTTTCTTGGTATCATAATTTATTTTAAATAATTATTATCTAATGGATATAAGTGTCAAAAACCATAATATAGTAATTTATTTATATCATCTGTATTATCAGTTAAACCGATATCTATTAATTCATTAGGTATTTTGTTTAATAAACTATTATATTTCTTAATTATATTAACTCATTTAGAATTAGTATTATTTATTTCACTAAAATATTGTTCAATAAATAACTTTTTGTTATTAATAGATTTTACAGTTCTCCAGGGTTTTAATTTTTTATGAATAGGTCATATTATATCAACCAATTCATCCTTATAAGGTGTAATATTAATATATTTATTTTTTGATAGATTATAAACAGAAACAATTTTATTATTTTCATATCAAAATATTCAATTCTTTTGATATCAATTATATGATATTCATCATATAATTCAGTTATCAATTAATATTTTAAAATAATTTGAATTATACTTAAGTTTACCTGTATATTTAGAAATATTTTTTAAAATTGAATCACATATATCTATTCAAACATAATCTATTAATCGAAAAATTCATAATGGTCTAATTAATAATTTTTGAGTTAAATAGTCAATAATATATATTGCTCTTATATAGCCAAATTCATTTATTAATTCTTCTACAAAATTAAATGCAATAATAATTTCTCTAACAAAGTAATTATTTCATATGAATCAGGATATATCATTTGATTTTATATAAATATTACCAAAATTATTTAATAGTTTTTTTGTAAAAGAAATTATATCATTTTGATTACAATTTAATTTTATAATTTCATTAACTTTATTTTGTATAGGAGGATTAAAGAAATGTAAACCAATTATTTTTAATTTTAA
>CAYFPB010000058.1:0-9062 GCA_964344895.1 uncultured Candidatus Peribacteria bacterium
AAATTGTCAAATCTTTTTTGACTATTCTTAAAAATATTTCATAAAAATAAAAAATAGTATATAATTATATACTATTTTTTATTTGTATTTTCATCAGTTTGAAGCCAATCTGGTACAACCATACCATCATCCCATAATTCTTCACTTTTTTCTTGTTTTTCTGATTTTTTTTCTTCTTTTTTATTTTCTTTTTGTTCATTTTTTGTAGTTTTATCATCATTTTTTTGTATTTTATCCTTCTTTATTTCTTCCTTTTTCAAAGGAAGTACTTCGGAATGCAATGAAGAAGGGATGGATTCTTTAATTGTTTCCTTAATTTCTTCTTTTTTTGGTGTTTCAGTTTGTTTTTTACTTTTTGCTCTAGGCTTTTTAGCCGCAGCTTTTTTTGTTGAAGATTGTTTTTCTTCTTTTTTCGTTTCTTTTGGTTCTTCTTTTTCTTCTGCTTTTGAGTCTTCTTTTTTATCCCCTTCTGTAAAACTTCATTTTAACCAATCTGGAATATTCTCTTCTTTTGTTTTAGTTTTATTTGAAACTTCTTTAACTTTACTATTTTTATCTTCTTTAACTTTACTATTTTTATCTTCCTTAATTTCTTTTACTTCTTTTTTAGATTTTTTATCTTCTTTTTCTTCTGAGATTGGTTCCTCCCCTGCTAGGGGGAGGCTAGGAGGGGGGCTTTCTTCTTTTTTATCTTCTTCCGTAAAGCTTCATTTTAACCAATCTGGGATATTTTCATCATCAGTTTTTGTAGCTTGTTCTATTTCTTCATCAGATACAAATTTATCTTGTGGCTTTATTTTTTCTTCTTTTGTTTTGTTTTCTTCAACTGAAAAGTTTCTCCCCTTTCCAAGGGGAATACCCGCAGGGGGTGGGGTTATTTTTTCCATTGACTCTTTCTTTTCTTCTGTTTTTATTTCTTCTCAAAAACTAAAATCATCATTTGTTTTTGTTGTACTAGAAGCCCCTTGTAACCATTCTGGTACTCATGAGTCTCCTCAAGATAAACTTGGTGTAGTTAAATCGTCTTTTTTTGTTTCTTTTACTTCTTCTTTTTGTATATTTTCATCTTCCTTTTTTTCTAAGGCTGGTTCCTTTACTTCTTCAACTTTTTCTTCTGTTTTATCTGTATCTTCTTTTAATTCATTTAATATATCTAGTTCATCTGAAAAACTTTCAGAATCAGCTGATTTTTTATTTCAACCTGTTTTTTCTATTATAAAGTCTTGGAATCAAATATTTTCATCCTTATTTGCAACTAAATAATATATATAAAATAATAATATTATTCAAGTAAATCATGCAATTATTATAAATAACCATTTAAATGTAGATATTAATAGTCACATAAAATCACTTGTATCTTCTTCTACTTCAGGCTCAGGATTTAATTCTTCTTGAGGTATATTTTCAAGTCATCCATATACAAAAGTTTTTAGTATTGCTTTAAAATCAGTTTTTTGTTTAACTGTCATAACAGTATCAGTAGCTATAACTTCTAATATTTCTATTCATAAAGCTTTATTTTGTTCTAAATCATCATTTACTTTTATAGCTTCTAGTTTAGAAACAAGTACATCATAACATGTATTTTCTGTTAAAACTACTGTTTCCGGACACTTAATAGAAACTGGTATAAGATTTTTTAAAGCTGTAAAGCTAATTGCTTTTTCACTCTTATCTTCTTGTTCTTCTACTAATAATGATTCAAGTAACTCTATCATTACATCAGCATTGTTTACTCATGTATCATAGATAAATCCTTCAAATTCTAATATTACATTTGTTTTTTCTCTATTATCATTCCACTCTTCTTGTAGTTTTTGAACAAACATTAGAGCTTTTAATTTGTGTTGTTTTGGTAGAGAATCTACTTCATTTTTTAATTGTTCTATTTTTAATTTAATATTTTCAGATACTCAATTAAATTGTATAGTATCTAAATCAATTACATTTTCTTCAACATAATTTTTTACAATAGTTATATCTTTTGATTCAACTAATACTCAGTCAGAATCTTTAATAAATACTCTTATTTTTTGATATTTATCATCATTTAATTCTATTTTAAATACTTCTCAAGTACTATAAGAATCTAGATTTTTATTATCTTCATCATCATCATCTGATCAATTTAGATCTGAATCATATTCTAAATCATAATCAACCGCATATGTAGATATATTATCTTTACTTTCTCATAAATATAAATATACACTTTCACTTTCTTCTTCTAGTACTATTTCATTATCTTTTACTTCAGGTACAGAAAATAATACTAATCATGACTTTCTAGCAAATAATTTATTTTTTATATTTCTAGTAGTTTTTGCTTTTTTGTCTTTTATTTTTGTTCATTCAGATACTTTTAGAGTAACTAAGTGATATGATTTATTATCAGTATATGTATGAGTAAATATTTTTTTACCTTTTATTACAGTACCATCTCATAGATCCCATTCAATAGAATCTGTTTTTCCTATTGTTTTGTCAAAATATATAAATTTATTTCAAATAGATATATAACCAAAGTCTGGTTTTAATATATTTGATACTGAAACTGTTAAAGTTTTAGTATTACTAAATCATTTATATTTTGCTTTTACTTTTACATATTTTTCTCATGAAGATAAAAATCTATAAGTTACCACATTTGTAGTAGTTTCTTTATCATAAAAACCATCTCCATCAAAATCCCAAGAATATTTTACCTTGTTTGATAAGTCTTGACCTAAAATATTTTCAACATTAGCAGTAAATATAGCTTCTTCTCAAATAGCTATACTTGAATCATTTACTTTTAACTTAACAAGAGGTGTATTTAGATTATCTCAAGCTAAAGTAATAAAATATTTTGAACCTGTTATATCTTCAGAACTAGCTCTTGCTTCATTATTATCTTTCATTACTACAACAAAGTAATAATTTCAAGCTATTTTTGGTAATACAAAACTTGTACCTGGAGTCTTAGTTGCTCTAAAATCTTGTGGTTCAGAATCAATATCTGTATAATAATACCATAAATAAGACTGAATTACTCCATCTTTATCTTTTGCTCATAAAGCTGAAACTTTTACTACAACTGGATCTGTAGAGTCATCAGCAATATTAACATCTATTGATGATAATATAGGTTTTAGGTTTTTTACAATTATATTTGTTTGTGAACTACTTGATTTATTATTCTTTTTACTTTGTACAGTAAGTTTTACAGGTGAACAACCTAATTCATCAAATTTTTTTGTAAACTCTACACTTGAGTTATATGATTCTTTTCATAATTTCCATGAATATGATAACCCTGTATTTTTTCAAGTAACATCTATACTTTCTTTAGCAGAAAAAGTTATACTATCTACTCTATTTACTACATATGCTCATTCTCAATCACAAGCTTCCTGATCAAATGCTATTTGATTTTTTGAACTATCTAATACTGATATAAATGCATAAGGAGAATCAGATTCTCAAATATACACATTTCTAGTAAAAGTATTTGTATTATCTTTTTCATCAAGTACTTTTAATTTTACTTTAAATATTCCACTTTTTTCATATTTATGTGAAATAGATTCATTTTTTCATCATACAATATTTCCATCTCAAAAATCCCATTCATAGAATTTTGCTTCTGGTGAAACTGCAATAAATCTAACATAATTTTCTCTTTGAGCTACTCTAGGAAGTATTCTAAAATCAACAGATAAAATAGATTTCACATCTACTTTTTCATTCTTTTGAGAGCTTATTCATTCTGGATCTTTTACTTCAAGTACAACAGATTGTTTTCAAACTGAACTAAAAGTATAATATCAAGTAGAACCATTATAATTAGGTTCTTCTAATTCAACTCTTTCTCAATTAATTATCCAAGAATATTCTAGTTTTCCATCATCAGAAAAATCTGGATCATAACTTTTTGTTGCATCTAAAAAGACTCTATTTGGTTTATTTGGAAAAGGTATAGTATTAGAAAAATCTGCTACAGGTGGTCTTGAATTAATATATATTATTTTACTATCTACATCTGTTTCACCTGATGGTTCTGTAACCTTCATTTTTACATTATATTTACCTTTATTACTAAATGTATAAGTAAATAAGTCAGAAGATTTTCTAAATATAATTTTATCTTCAGTTAAATCTATTATTTCCCATGAATATGTTAAATCTTTATCTGTTGTATTTTTTTGTGCTGAAAATGTAAATTTGTCTCATAAGTATCAATTATCAGCAGAAGAATTAATTGTTGCTATAGGATCATGAATATTTATAGTAAATTTTCTTTCTACTTTTTTTAATTCATTTGTTTTTAATGTAAGAACTACATCAAACTCTCACTCTTTTGCATATATAACTCTTTCTACTCTTGGATCTCATGAATATGATTTTTCAACTCCATTTCAAAAATCCCATCTTGTTTCAATAAACTCACTACCTGAAGTTGGTGTTGAACTTGTTGCATCAAATAATAAACCATAACTTGCTTCATCTGGTGTAAATTTAAGTTCATCTTTGTTTCTTAATGATTGTGTATTTACTTTTAATATAACACTTGCTACCTTTTCTTTTACTGTTACTGTAGCTCTTGAAGAAAATGGTAATACATCAGTATATCATGCATCATTTTTATGTGAAGAAGATACATCTAGAAATACTGAAAATTGTCATTCTTCAGTAAAAGTATGAGTTTGACTTATATTGTCTCATAAAACTTTTCTTTCACCATCTTCATATATCCACCATGTATAATTATATGATTCAATTTTTGTTCATGTTGGATCTGATACTTTTGCTCTAAATGTAACTGTTAAAGGTGCATTACCTGTTTTTGGGAAAGCTTCTATTGTACCTTTTATAGCTTCTATTCTTGTTTCTTCTAAGTAATTTTCTATATGTGTAACTAGCTCTGTATAATTTGCTGAATTATTTGGATATTTTATAGATTTTTCTACTGATGTTTTAAGAAAATTGTAATGGTTTTTATTTGTAAGACTATCTGGTAAGTATTTATACCCTTTTGTTGCCAAATCTAAAATATTTGAAGCTGATGTTTCATCAATACTTCAATCTACCTCATATTTATTTCTTAAATTAAAAAATTCATCTGTTATTTTATACCTATATTCATTGAAGGTATTATAATCAACAGCTCTTAATTTAGTATATACTGGTTCAGTATTATTAGCATATACCACTCATGATAAGCCCATAAATGAGGCTAAAACAAGGATTTTTAAAATTACTTTCTTTAACATTTTTATAAGTTACAAATTAGTTATCCTACTTATATTACCATAAATTTGCTGCTTATGCAAAAATTTGACTATTCTTTTTTATATTTTATTAAAAATCAAAAAAAGTATTATTAATAGTAATTAATAATATATATTATTTTTATATACTTTTCTAAAAAAAGATTTGCATTATAAAAAAATATGTGTATATTGATTTCTGAAATCTAGTATGTCTTACTATTTTTCAATACATTATTTTACCATATAACCGATATATATTATGGATTTAAACAAGGCGCAGATCATTGGTAGAATTACTCAAGACTTAGAGTTAAAACAAACTCCAAATGGTCAAAATGTTACAAGTTTTTCTGTAGCAACAAATAGAAACTGGACTGATTCTAGTGGTATGAGACAAGAACAAGTAGAGTTTCATAACGTAGTACTTTGGGGAAAATTAGCTGAGATAGCTGGACAATACCTTAAAAAAGGTAGTAGAATTTTTATAGAATGAAGACTTCAAACAAGAAACTGGGAAGCTCAAGATTGAACTAAAAGATATAGAACAGAGATTGTTTGAGAAAATATGATAATGCTTGATTCAAGAAGTGACAGTGAATCATTTGAATCAAACCAAGCTAACTCAAACCAAACAAATAATACAGCTGCTGTAAAAAGCACTAAACCTAAACAAGAAGAAGAAATCTCAATAGAAGATATTCCTTTTTAAGTAACCCATCCGGCTTTCAGCCACCTTCCCTTAAGCCTAAGGGAAGGATTTTTTTTAAAGTTTTTATTTAATTTTATATCATTTATTTCTATATTAATAAAAAAGAACCAGAATTCTGGTTCTTTTTTATTCTAGATTTTTAAGCTCAAAAGTTTCATTATTATTATCAAGTATAAAAACTTTATTATCTTTTTTATATAATTTCATAATAGTAATATCTGTATCATAAACTATTTTTTTGTCTTTTGTTTTAGGATTATAGTATACTATCAAGTTTTTTATTGAACTAAGTCACAAGTTTTTTATTATCCTTGAATCAGTTTTATTAACAAGTCATAGATATCAGTCTCAAAAATATACAAAATCACTAAAAAAAGAAAAATAGTGTAGTTCTTTTTTATATATATTATAAACAAAGCTTCATTTAGATGTTGATATTATAAAAGTATTGTTTATATCTTTTTTTATATAATCAACATTGATACTTAAATCTAATTTTACTGTGGTATTATTATTATATGTATATATATATTTGTTTTCTCATAGTTCTAAATACAAATCTTTATCTGTTCATAAAATTGCATCAACTCTTAATGAATTTTTTTCTAGTAAATCAAAAGTTCAAATTAATTTTTTATTTAAGTATAAATCTAGACTATTTTCCCTTTCTTTAAAATATACTTTTAAATCATCTTTTAAGAAAAAAGTTTTATAATACATTTTTTTCTCCCTTAACTCCTGTATTTTTTTCTTAGGATCAATTTTTTGTTCTACTTTATCTTGTTTTTCAAGATTTACTTGTTTTTTTTCTTGTTGCTTTATTATTTTCTCATTTATTTCCTGTTTGATTTCTATATTCTTTTTAGGTGTGTATGATTGTTTATACCATACATATCATACTCATATAAATCATATTAGTATAAGTATACTTAAAAGTCTATTACTCATTTTGTTAATTTTAGCTATTATTATATATACTATTATAGTTTTTAGATTGATTTGTAAAGTTTTTCTTGAAATTATTCAATATTCAGATAAAATGAGACTCTATTAACAACTAAAAAATAAAAATAATGATAATTGATTGAAAAGAAATTGCATTTCATATATATGATAAAATAAAAGCTGAAGTATGTCTTTTAAAAACAAAACCTACTCTTTGAGCTATATTAGTTTGAGATAATCCTTCTAGTGTAAGATATATTAACCAAAAGAGAAAATGGGCAGAATATACTTGAATAAACTTTGAACTAAAAACTTTTGAAGAAGATATTTCAGAAAAAGACCTACTTGAACAAATTAAATCATTTAACCATGATAAAAATATAAACTGATATATTGTTCAATTACCTCTTCCTAAACATATAGATACAACAAATATTATAGAATCTATTTCTCCAAAAAAAGATGTTGACTGATTCCACCCAGAAAACCAATGAAAGATTCTTATTTGAGATAACTCATGACTTGTTCCTTGTACTCCTGCCTGAATAATGGAGATTTTCAAATCAGAATATGTTGATTTAGTTTGAAAAGTTGTTTGTGTAGTTGGTAGAAGTAATATAGTATGAAAACCTATAACTGCCCTACTTATAAATGCTTGAGCTACTGTTATTAGTTGTAACAGTAATACAAAAGATATCTCTAGCTTTACAAAACAAGCAGACATAGTTATAGTTGCTACTGGTCAACCTGGTTTATTAAAAGAAAATATGCTTAAAAAATGATCTATAGTTATTGATGTATGATTCTCTGTCATAGATGATGTAATTCATGGTGATGCTGAAACAGATCAGATTGATTCTAACTGACACAAAATAACTCCAGTACCTGGATGAGTATGAGCTCTAACGGTTGCTCTACTTATGAAAAATACTTTAAAAACAGCCAAAAAATAGACTTTTTATAAAAAAAGTCTATTTTTTTATAAAAAAAGTTTGACATACTAGTATTTTTTAATAGAATGTGTCTCGCAAGTTTAAGAGATGACTTATGCGGGTATAGCTCAATTGGCTAGAGCATCTGCCTTCCAAGCAGAGGGTTGTGAGTTCGAGTCTCATTACCCGCTCCATTAAACAAGTAACAGAGCAATGTAATAAACTTTTCGTTTTCTTTGAAATAATAATTTTTGAGACTCGAAAGTGAGGGGTCTGCTTTAGCAGAATTTTAATCCGATGAATAAGAGGATTAAAAACGAGGGGCCGACCTGAAAGGCGCCGAGTCTCATTACCCGCTCCATTAAAAAATTTGCATGTAAAAGTAGGAAGTACTACATTGCTACTCTCTACTTTTATTTTTTTCTACAATTTATACGGGTGTATAGCTCAGTTGGTTAGAGCGCACGACTGATAATCGTGAGGTCCCAAGTTCAACTCTTGGTACACCCACCATTTTTATAAAACAAAACAATTCTAAGAATACACTAATAGAAATATTATAACATTTTAAGAGTTGAAATTGAGGGTTCTGCTTTAGCAGAATTTTAATCCGATGAATAAGAGGATTAAAAACGAGTGGCCGACCTGCAAGGCGCCAACTCTTGGTACACCCACCATTTTTCCGGAGATTAGCGCAATTGGTAGCGCACACGGTTTGGGACCGTGGGGTTGCGAGTTCGAGTCCCGCATCTCCGACCATTATAAGAAACAGCAAAAAACACCTTTAATTAGGTGTTTTTTTAGTTCTAACATCTACAGTAATTTTTTATTATTTAAGTGCTTTTTATAATTTCAACACAATCTTTTATTTTATCTTCTCAATTAATTTTTCCATTAAATAAGCTTTTCAATCAAATCTATCTGCAACAATATTAAATCATGATCTTTTATATAAATTTATAGCTGGGTTATCAGAAAAAACTGTTAGTCTAACTCCTATAACTCAATTATTTTTTCATATATTATAAATATAATTTAAACATTTACTTCAATATCATCTTCATTGATATTGCTTATCTATTTGCAATTCTTTTATATGTAAATAATTATCATTAGTAAGAATAATCATAAAAAATCAAACAACCTTACATTCTTCTATCAAAGAATAAGTAAATAAGTTTTAATTTTTCTACTACCCCGGACTAAAGATCCGGGGCTTTT
>CAYFPB010000059.1:0-8683 GCA_964344895.1 uncultured Candidatus Peribacteria bacterium
AAGGGACATTTCTACTTTAACTGAAATAGGGACATTTTAACTTAACGTTGACATTTAATTAATATTCCAATCTATCCCTTCTTTTCAATTTTGTTTTAATATTTCATTTGTTTTTTTAAAACAATTACTTCATAGAAAACCTCTGTGAGCTGAGAAAGGGGAAGGATGAGTTGTTTCAAGTACAAAGTGCTTATTGGTGTCAATAAGTGCTTTTTTACTTTGAGCAAAAGCTCACCATAATAAAAATATAACTCACTCTTTTTCATCTGAAATAGTTTTTATAACTGCATCTGTAAATTGTTCCCATCAGATTTTTGAATGGCTAGCTGGATTTCAGGCTTGTACAGTTAGTATAGCATTTAATAAAAATACTCACTGCTCAGTCCAAGGGGTTAAATCTCAACTTAAATTTCTCCCTTTTTTAAAGGGAGTACCCGAAGGGGGAGGGATTATTCAAATTTCTTTGTAAATATTTTTTAAACTAGGAGGACATTTTACTCAGTTAGGTACAGAAAAACAAAATCATTGAGCTTGTCATGGACCGTGGTAAGGATCTTGACCAAGAATAACTACTTTTACTTTATCAAAAGGAGTTTTATCAAAAGCTTTAAATATATTTTTTGTTTCAGGATAAATAGTTACTCAGGCTTTTATATCATCTATTATCCTTTGTTTTATCTCTTTAAAATAAGGCTTTTCAAACTCACTACTTAAGTGTTTTAACCAGCTTTCTTCAATTTTTGGAGTAAATTGCATATTTTATGTTGAAAAAAAATAAAATTTCATACACTTATATTAATTAAAAACTAACATATACAAAATGAAAAATATAAAATGACAAATAATAGAACAATTAAAAAGTGAGTGATTTCCTGATCTGAAGTTTATTTATTCTGATGAAGCTTTAATAATAGCTTCTGAAATATTAGAAGAACTTTTAGAAATAGAAAAAGAAAAATTTAGAGAATTACTTGCTAGGGAAAATAAAAACTTGCACTTTGATTTACTAGAAGATGATGGAGTGCTTGATTTTTATTGGTCTTTATTAAATCATTTACAAAATGTAGATAATACAGAAAAAATAAGAAAAATAATAGATTACTTTAGACCCAAATTGCAAGATTTTTCAAATTATGTAGCCTATAATAGGGACTATTTTGATAAGCTAGTCTATATAGAAAAAAATAATATTCTAGACTCGGATCAAAAGAGGCTTATGAAATTAAGAATAAAATCTTTTAAAGATAGATGAATAGATTTAGATAAGGATTCTCAAGATAAAATAAAGCAAATTAATAAAGACTTGTCAAAACTATCAAATGATTTTAATAACAATATAGTTGATAGTGAAGCTGAGTTTGAATATTTGATTACAAATGGAGAAATTATAAAAGACCTACCAAATGAAATATTACAATCAGCTAAAAATAATGCCTTAGAAAAGAAAAAAGAAGGATATTTATTTGATTCAGATCCTACTAGTTATCAAAATATAATGAAGTATTGTAGTGATCCCAAAGTAAGAGAAGATTTTGCTATAGCTAATTATAGTTTTGCAAGCTCTGGAAAGTATGATAATAGAGAAAATATATTAAATATATTGAAATTAAAATCACAAAAAGCTAGTCTTTTGTGATATAAAAACTTTGCTGAATTAAGTCTTAATTCAAAAATGGCAGATTCTCCAGAACAAATTTTTGAGTTAATTGAAGGGATAAGTAAAAAAGCTAGAGAGAAAGCAAATACTGAGATAGAAGAATTAAAAAAGTATTTTGATTTAGAAGAAATAAATTCATCAAGCCTAGCATATTATTCTACAAAATATAAGCAGGAAAAATATGAGATAGATGATAAAGAAATAAAAAAATATTTTGAATTTGAAAATACTTTGGATTACTTGCATAATTTTGTTTCATATTTTTATGGTATTGAATTAAGAAAAATAGATCCTCTTTTATACAATGAAGATATTAGAGCATACGAAGTATATAAGGATGATAAATTTATTTCATATTATTTTTTAGATCCTTTTTATAGAAAAAATAAAAGACCATGAGCTTGGGCTGATGATTTAAGAAGTAAAAATTATGATATTCCTGAATTAGATATAAAAGCAAAAAATCCTATTGTTATTAATGTTTGTAATTTTGCAAAAAATCCTGATGGAAAGACTATTTTATCTATGTGAGATGTTGAAACTTTGTTTCATGAGTTTGGGCATGCAATTCATGAAATGTTATCAGAAAGTAAACATAGTGCTTTATCTTGATTTGAGGTTGAATGGGATTTTGTAGAATTACCTAGTCAAATACATGAAAACTGGGTATGTGATAGAGAAAGTTTAGAAAAACTAGCTAAACATGTAGATACATGAGAAAAAATAAGTGAAAATTTACTTAATAAGCTTGATAGTTTAAGAACATATATGTCATGAACTTTTGTATCAAGACAAAATGAGTTTGCTTTACTTGACATGAGCTTATATAGTTCAGTAGTTCCAGAAACTATAAAAGACTTGGATAAAAAAGCTTTGGGTATAGTAAATAAATATTCTATTTTTAAAAGATGAGATGATTATAAAATGTATTGTAGTTTTGGGCATATCTTTTGAGGAGGGTATTCAGCAGGGTATTATTCATATATGTGGGCTGAAATAATTGAAGCTGATGTATTTGCTAGGATAAAAGAGATGTGAATGTTTGATAGAGAAACTTGAGATAAATTTGTTAGTACAATTTTATGACAATGAACAAGAAAAAAGGCAACAGAGCTTTTTTATGATTTTATGTGAAGGGAAGTAGATAATACAGCTTTTATGGAGAGAAAAGGATTATAAAAAAAGTAGTGATTTTAAAATCACTACTTTTTTAACATCAAGCACAAGTACCACAATCACTTGGGGCACATCCTGAGTCACTTCATCAAATAATACTTATAAACATAGATTTTAATTCTTCTTCTTCAGGATCAATTCATTCAAAAATTATATCTTTGAAATCAATAGCTTCTTCTTCAACTATTAAGGCTGGCTCTTTTGAAATATTTAGTTCAGTTTTTAGTTTTTCTTCAATACTTGTATCCACTTTTATAAACTCAACAAGTCATAACTCATCAAGACATCTATTTACTTTGTTTATTAGGTTTAGAGAATTTTCCTTAGATCAGTATATAATTATTTTCATAATAAATATTAGTTAGAGTATAAAAAATAGCATTTGAATATTTCAAATGCTATTTTTAGAAGTTTTTATTTTTCTTCAGTAGTTTCTTCCTCATCTGCTCCAGTTACTGGTGCATCAGGTGCTTCAGTTGGAATTTCTTCAACTTTAGCTGGTTTACTAGCTGAAACTATTACAGTATCTTCATTTGTTAATACTTCATATTTTTCAGCATCTAATCCTAAGTCTGATACTTTTATAGTATCTCCCATTTCTTTTAGATTAGTTAAATCTACATCTATAGCATCTACTAAGTTTCTAGGTAAAGTTTTTACTTCGATTTCTTTAATATGTTCATCTAAGATTGCTCATTCTTTTACTGCTTCTGAATTACCAGTAAAGTTAAGAGCTATATTTGTATGAACTTTTTCTCATCTAGTAATAGCATAAAAATCTATATGTAAAAAGTCTCCAGTAATAGGTTCTCTTTGAATATCGTGAACTAAAACTTCTATTTCATCTTTATTTACTTTTAAATTGATGATATGACTTTCACCAGATTTTCTGAAAGTTCTTAAAAAATCAGAGTTATCCATTTTAATCATAACTGGTTCTTGGTTTTTTCCATAAACTACAGCTGGGATCATTTTATTACTTCTGATTGCACTTAGTTTTTCTTCTGAGCTTCTAGCTTCTACACTTAAGTTTAAATTTTCCATAGTTCTATTGTAATTGATATATATTAAATAAAAAGCTTGCAAATTGTATACATAAATTTAAATATTGCAAACTTTTTTTATATTTTTTTTATTTTGGGCTTAAATAAGGCTAGGACTTACCTTATTAAAACCTTGTCATCACTTACTTCAAAGTTGATTTTATAAAGTCATTTTTTGTTTAAAATAAGTATTTCTCCATCATGGTTTATGAAAAAGTCTTTTATTTTATTTTTATTTGCTTCTATTTGTCCTATGTAAGTTAAGTGTTTAGTATTTCTATAGTCTTTTGTATTTGGCATAAAAATCCAGATCTTGTTATTCATAAGCAAGTATACATAATTTAAATCTTTTCTTGCTTTTAGATCTACTATAGAATCAGGATCTTCTATATCATAGTTTTCAGGTAGTTTATTAAGAATTAATTTCTCTATTCTATAAGGGTAAGAGAAGAACTTTATCATAGATAAGTCCTCTTTAAGTATATAAAAACCTCAATCAATAGCTATAGATAGTATATTTCCTATTTGAGCTAGATCATCTTCTTTTAAGTATCATTTTCAAGATTTAAAACTTCTTCAACTTAGAGAGTGTTTATATATTTGGCTATTATTTTCTCATAATAGATAAATATTTTGTGCATAAGAGGATAAGTCTTTTGATTTTTCCCAAGCTTTTTGTCAGCTTACATCAGAAAAACTAAAATATCAGTTTTTTGTAAATCTTACTATTTTTGATGTGTTTGTAAGTAAATACATATTGTCTCAAATATATGTAGCATCTACAAACTCTTCATTATCTTCTAGAGAATTAAATATATAATTTTTAGCTTTTTGATTTGGAAGTATAGGTCAAGTTACTCATTTAGATGTAACTATAAATGGTTTTAGATTGTTTTTTAATATTTTTACTGGATTTTCAAAATCTTGCTTAAGTATTACATTTTCAGTTTTTTCTTCAAATATCTCTACTTTGTTAAATTGTTTTTTTAGTTCATTAACTCAGCTAGTTAATTCTATTAAGTTATTGATAAACAATTTATTTTTCTTACTTTCTTCTATTAATTCTTCTGCTTTAATTATATTTGTTTCAAAAGCTGTAGGATTACTTATATTTTCAGAAGCTAGTTTTATATAGTTTCTTATTTTTACTATGTTGTTTTCTACTTGTACTTTTTGTTTACTTTCATTTGTTACAGATACAACACCTCAAAGTATAGAGTAAAGGAAAAATATAGCTGTAGATATAACAAGTAGGAATAATGTATTTTTCAAAGGCTTAGATTGTTTATTTATAATATCTTTAATTACTAAGAAATATCATATAACAGTTTTTGAAAAATTGTTATCTATAGCTTTTATAAATACTTCTTTAACAGCTTCAAGATTTTTATTTTCTTCATTTTCAGATTCTGAAGAATATTTCAGGGAACTAACTATAATATTTTCTTCAAGTATTTCACTTTCCAGAATATTTTTTATATTTTTATTAAATATTTCAATATCTTCTGATAATACAAGTCCATCTACTAAATCACTTTTTGATAGATACTTTAATAATTTTGAAGTGGAAGAAACTACTATTTCATCATTTATTAATTTTCAACTTGAAATAAAATTGAATTCTTTTTTGTTTTCATCTTTACTTGTAAGTTCTACTACTTCTGAGTTTTTGTTTACTAGGTAACAAGAAGATTTTCATATGTTTGAAAATATATAATTATCTTCATTTAAAATTCATATAATAATACTTAGTTTTAGTTTTTTATCAGAGTCTTGTCTCCAATTTCATATGAAGTGGTTGATATTTTCTAAAGCTACACTGAAATCAGCATAAGTATTTTCTAAAGAAATCTTTTCTATTAATGAGTCTAAAATATTATTTAATAGTAAGTCTGAAAATCATTTATCTACAGTTTTTATCAATATAAAAGCATCCAGATTTGTATCTAGATTTATATTTCTTTTAACTAATATACTCTGAGAATTATTGTTTACTTTTTTTGAACTAATTTCAAACATTATTGCTAGCGTTAGTATTAAATAATTAACTTATAATTATTATATTTAAAATATGATAATTTCAAAATAGAAAAATTATTTAATGTTAAATAATAATTGTTTTTTTTTATTTTTATGTATAATAAAAATAATTTATTATTTAAGTAATAAAAAAGTGCTAATTGTAAAATGAAAAAACCAGTTATCTTGAAGTGTTAAAATAAGCTGATCGAAGAATGCTACATTACCTATTTTGTGAGCAGCTTTACTTATAAATTGAAATGTAGTTTTAAACAATGTGCCAAATATTTGAGATGTAAAAACTTTTTTAGATATTCTTGAAGGGATTTGAGTAAAATATAGTTGGAAATGAAGTTCTCTAAGTTTTGATTCTAGTAATATTTCTAATGAAAACTTGCATTTTGAAAAAATAAAAAAAATTAGATCATCTATATTTTTATTATCTCCACTATTACATTTTTTTGGTAATATAAAAATACCTTTTCCTGGAGGTTGTAGTATTTGAAAAAGACCTATAGATGCTCACTTAAACTGATTAGAAGCTATTTGATATAAGTATAGCTTTGACTGAGAAGAAATAATTCTTGATTGAAAATTAGAGACTTGAGAGAGGGGATTAAATGCTTGATTTTGAGTAAGTTCTACAGAAAACTTGATAGTAGCTAATGTATTAAGAGATGGTAAAACTTTGATTAAAAATGCTGCTATAGAGCCTCATGTAATGAATCTAATTGATTTTTTCAGAAAAGCATGAGCAAATATAAAGATAAGATATAATCATGATATAATTATTACATGAGTACATGCTTTAAAGTCTAGTTTTTCTTTTGATATTGTATCTGACTATATAGAATCTGGTACTTTTATGGTTATTTGAGCTTTAGCGTCAAAGGATTATATTGATATAGAAAATGCTAGAATAGGGGATTTATATTCTTATATAGAAAAATTGAAACAAGCATGAGTTAAAGTAAAAGATTTATGAGATGATACTCTTAGAGTATACAGAGCAGAAAAATTAAAATCTCTTGCTATTCAGACAAATATTTTTCCAGGTTTTCCTACAGATTTACAATCACCATTTTCTGTACTTATGACTCAAGCTGAGTGAATAAGTAAAATACATGAAGTACTATTTGAATGAAGACTTAGCTTTTTAGTAGAATTAGAAAAAATGAATACAAATGTTGCTGTAATGAATCCTCACGAAGCTTTGATTTTTTGACCAAACAAATTAAAATGATGAGTTACTGTTACTTCATGGGACTTAAGAGCTTGAGCTGCTATGGTTATAGCTTGATTAATAGCTGAATGAGAGACAAAAATAACAAATGTAGAATATATTTTTAGATGATATGAAGATTTTGTTGAAAAATTAACTGCTATGTGAGCAGAAATAAGAGAAGTAAAATAAAATATTTAGTATAAAAAGAGAAAAAACATTTAATTTTTAATGAAATAAGCAATTTAAAATCAAAAATTTTATAACTGTTTGAACGAAGTGAGTTTTATAAAATTTTTAGATTTTATTTGTGAAATGAAATGTTAAGAAAATTAACCGTTTTTGAGTTTTTATACTAAATATTTAAAAAATTTTAAAAATATAATTAAAGTTTATGAAATTTTTTCCAATAATATTAATAATTTTTTGAGTAATTATTATTATGGCTCCAGAGATCTTGGCTTATCTATTAGGAGGTTTTTTCATATTTGTATGATTAAACTTACTTTTGTTTTTTGGTTTTAAAAAGAAAGCTAGTGAGTCTTATGTAAAGTTTTGAAATTATAAAATATTTAGATAGTTATGTTTGAAACAATATTTATTTACATTTTTTTAATACTTATTTCTTTTTTTCCAATAGTTATTTGGGCATATATTTTTTCATATGTTGATAATAACCCATTAAATAAAAAAAGATTTTTGGTATGAGTAATAGGTTGAGCATTATCAGTTCTACCTATTTTGTATATGGATAAAATAATTGCCTTATTTGATATAAGTTATCTAAATACATTTTATTATATATCTCAGGTAAAGTGATTTCTTAGTAGTATGGAGTTTGGGGTATCTTTATCTATATTTTTATTTTTGATAATATTATTTTCATTTATCCTATGAGCATTTGTGCATAAGTTTGATAAGATAATTAAGGTATATTTGAAAAATATAATGGTATTTTTGGTTTTTATAATATTGTTATCACTATTTGTATTTGTATTGAACTATATATTACCATCAATATCAATTCAGGAAGAAATAGTTTTTTGAGATATAGTATTTAACTCACTAAAGCTAGTTATTTTTTACTACTTAGTTGTAGCATTTATAGAAGAATCAAGCAAGCATTTCAACTTTTTACAATCAAGTATACTTCATATTAATTCTGTAAAAACAGGTGTTTTATATGCTATATTTGTAGCACTTGGTTTTAGTTTGATAGAAAATATATTATATATTTATAACTATTATTTAGTTAATTGACTTAGCTGAGATCTTGTTAAACTCTCTTTTTATAGATCAATTTTTTCAGTGATAGTACATGTTTTATCTAGTTCAGTTGTTGCTTATTATTTTTCTAGAGCATTGCTTTTATACAGGGAAAAAGACTTAAGTTTTCCTTATCTAAAAATATTTTCTTTTTGATTACTTGTAAGTATATGACTACATCTCTTTTTTGATGTAGCTTTGACCCTATGATTTACCTTTATTATGTTTCTATACTTTGTTTGAGGGTATTTGTATGTAAGTAGCATTTTTTATAAAGAGTAGCTTTTTAGCTACTTTTTT
>CAYFPB010000060.1:0-8669 GCA_964344895.1 uncultured Candidatus Peribacteria bacterium
TTTTCTTGTAGTTAAAAATTCCAGATACACAAAACTATTTATTTACCCATAAATTCAAATGATAATGATTATAATATTAGTAATCAAAATTATATTGCATGGAACTGGAAAGCAGGATGAGCTGCAGTTACAAATAATGACTGAAGTATATCTTCTCAAGTAAGTGCTAATCCTGAGGCTGGTTTTAGTATAATGACTTATACTTGAAATTGATCAAGCTGACAATCAGTATGACACTGATTATCTAAAGCTCCAGAAATGGTAATATATAAAAGATACAATACAGATCAAAATTGGATAGTATGGCATAACTCTTTTACTTGAACACAATCACACCTAATATTTAAAACAGATGCTGTTTGATATGCTTCAAACTTAGCAACTACAACTAATTCAAGTACTATAAATATTGGTACACATAATGCAGTAAACTCTAGTGACTTACTAGCCTATGCATTCCACTCAGTACCAGGGTATAGTAAAGTATGAAGTTATACTGGTAACTGAAGTGCAGATGGGCCATTTGTATATACTGGTTTTAAACCTAGATATGTTATGATAAAGAATACTGGTTATACTGCTGGTACAGATTGGTTTATATTTGATACTGAGAGAGATAATAATTCAATGTTAAAATTCTTAAGACCAAACCTTTCAACTGCAGAAACAGAAGATTGAACATACTTTGATATATTAAGTAATTGATTTAAATTACGTCATTCATCATATGCATTAAATCAAAATTATAAGTACATCTACATAGCCTTTGCTGAAGCACCATTTAAGTATGCTAATGCTAGGTAGTAAAAAGAAATTCTTTCGAATTTCTTTTTTTTGTTGTATATAAATAATATATATAAAGTTTGACAAAAAGATATTAATGAATAAAATATAGGAAATAATAAATAATAAATAATTATGACAACACTAACTATTGAAAAACAAACAATAAAAAAAACAAATTTTGTAGATTTTAAGGAATTATTTGATTATGCTATAGATAATCAAATAATCACTGAACTAGGCTATATTGATGAAAAAAAATTATCTAAAAGTAGTATAGAAAAACTTAATCAATCAAAAATATCATCTAATAGAATAAATATATAATTATGAAAATAGAAGAGATAATATACTACATTTAGTATGCAAATAAAAACAAGCCACCATATATGGTGGCTTGTTTTTATTCAAATTTCACTAAATAATCCATTTCAAATTCATATAAAAACTCTTTTAATTTTTGTCTATTCAACTTATGTAAATAAGATAAACCAAGATAAGATTTTATTAAATAAGCCCAATCAATATATAAGCCAGATTTGTTAATATAATAAATACTATCTCAAAACTTTTGTATATCATTAAGATCTTTGAGATTCATTATCATATCTTTGTTTAATTCAATTTTTTCTCTTATACTAATCTCTATATCATCCCAAGAGAGTTTTTTTGATAAATCTTTTAAAATATTTACACTAAGTCATGAATGATGACTTATTCTTCTTTGTAATACACAATTAGATAAATGAGTAAAGCTATTAAAAGGAGTAAAAACTCAAGGAAAATCACTATTATTTTTAGCTATAAATAAGTAATATATATTAGAATATCAATTTTTTGCTAATATTTGATTAACTTTTTTTAAAAATTCTTTTTCAGATAGATTTAAAAACTCTTCTGGTCTTTTCATTACAGATCTATATTCCTCCTTTACAAACCTATTTATTAATTCTTTTCTTCAGATCTTTGTAAAAAAATCTGACAATAATTTTGAAGTTATAAAAGCTTTATTATTTTTATTTAAAACAAGCCTTATTAAATCATCTCAAGTAAAAACCAAAGGTTTATTTCAGTTCTCAGGATAAAGTTCATAATAAAATTCTGAAGATAACAAACTAGAAATATCAGTTATTCATTCTATATTTTCATCTCTAAATAAAAAAGACACCTCTTCTTCTAAAGTTTTCCATCAAAAAAAGTTATTAAAAAATTCACTTAATTTATAAATACCTAAACTAGAATTAGTTAAATTAGTAACCTTATTAAAAAGACTTAAAAAACTAGAAAAAGGAGAGAAGTTTCACATTACTTTGTATGAATCTCTAAATAATAAAATATCTAGTATAGTGTAGTATCACTGATTGTTTAAAGTTTTTAAAGCTAGATCTTTTATCTCATCCCTAGATAACTTACTTAAAAAATCTTTTTTCTTTTGACCAGTAAAAATATTACTATCTGTAGATTTTTCTCTAGCTCTGTTTTTAATTTCAGTAGTATCAGCAACATCACCTTTCTTATCAAAATCTATCAAGTCTAAAAATTTTGTATATTTATTATTATTTAACTTAGAAACTTTTTCTCATAAAACCAATTCAAGAATAAACTTTCAAGTAATTCATTTGTAAAAATCTTTTTTACAAAAATCCTTCATTCACATTTTTTCTAAATCATCTCTAAGAATTATTCATGCCTCTCTTATAAGCTTAACACTACAAATCAATAAGTTTCTCTTGTACTTAATTTTTGACACAAAACTTACAAGATCTTCATTAGTAACATTTTTTGTGTATTTTTTTGATGTAACTACTTCATATATTTTTCAAAAATCTCCAAAGATTCAAAAGTCTCATGATAATTTCTTATTAAAATCTGATGTAAAAAAAGCTGTGGGTTTTTCAAATCAATTTTGTTTTAACACAAACATAATTATTTTCATCTTTTTTGTATCTGTCATATGCTTAATTAGCTCATCTAGACTAGCATCCTTTCAAGCAACTATTTTAGCATTATCAATTATTTGTTTTACTTCTATTTCTTCAAACTTCCTTTTATCTTTTACCAATGTACTATCCTCAAAGGTATCCACTTTTGCATACCACATATCATAAACTGCATCCTTTCAAACCACTTCTTCAAGTTTTTCATTTATAATACTGTTTAGTTTATTTTCTCAAACCCTTGGCCCTACTATATTTAATACTCTAATAACAATCTCTTCTAGACATGCTTCCACTCATGAATTTTTTCTTTCAGCTACTCAAAATATATGTTTTAATATTGGTGTACATTTAGACCTTACATGTTTCTCTATTCTATCCATAAATTATCATATAATTATATATATTAGTATATAGTAGTACATAAATGAAAAAAGTCAATTAATATAACTGACTTTTTTTATTTTTTTTTCATAATTGTATTTCTTTTTTTAGTTTTTTTAATCACAAAGCATCTAAAAATTCATAAAATATTCTAAAATTTCTTCAAAAAGGATAACTAACTCTATTTTGTAATACAACAGACATCATATCATTAAAACTTTTAAAAGGAGAGAAATCTCACTTTATTTTCTTATTATTCATACTTAAAAAATCCTTTCAAGTAACATAGTTATTTTTCTTAATAATAGCCCTTATTTTTCTATACAATTGTTTTCTTTCTAGAGTAGCGTACTCTTCAGGTCTTTTTATAAACTTATAATCATCCTTTATATCAAAAACCTTTATTAAATCATTACGTCAAGCTATTTCTAAAAAATTATGTATTTTTTCTTTATTCAATGAATAAGAATCATTTTCATTAAAATACAAATTCAATAGATCTCTGACAGTAAAACTTAAATTATGTTTTAAGTTTATTGGATATGTATTTGTGTATATTTGTGTTCAAAAAAACACATCTACATCATCTATACTTTTTATATTTTCTTTTAATAATAACCTAGAAATTTCTTGTTCTAAACTATCCCATCATAAATACTCTGTAGAAAAGTCTTTTATATTTTCTACATTAAAATATACTGTTCAAACATATCATTTTAATTTTTTATATATACTTAAAAAACTTGTAAATGGTTCAAAGTTTCAATACATATAACTAGAATCCCTTCTTAATAATAGTAAATCTAATACATTATTAAATCACTGTTTATTTAAAATATCTAAGACTACTTTTTTTAGTTCCTCTTTTGGCATTGAATCATATTTTTCTAGCTCTCTAACTTTTCTTGATTTATTAACTAAATATCAATATTTTAAATAACCTTGTCTATAACCTTTGTTATGATAATTCAAATTACTATTTCTATTTTTATGTATTTCAATATCATTTTTACTATAAAAACTAATTAAATTAACAAACTCTAAATAGATTTCTTGTGTTAATGCCTTTATTTCTCTTCATAAAACCATTTCTATAATCTCAAAACCAGTAATACCTTTATAAAAATCTTTATTTGAAAAATCTATATATCAAATCAACTCCAAATCTTCTTTGTAAGATATTCCAGCTTTTCTTACTTGCCTAAGTAAAGAAACAACTGTAGAATTATTATATTTTAAATTATCAATAAATTTTAGCATTTCTATATTACTTATTTCATCACTGTATGATTCTTGTGTAATACTTTTATAGAGTCATTTGAAATCTCAAAATATAGGTAAATTTATTTTTATTTTTTCTTGAAAGTCATCTGCAAAAAAATCTATGGGAGATTTTATTCATATATCCTCAAGAATAAATTTTGCAACTCTTATTTTCTTGATTTTACTTTTTTGTGAATTAAAAATAGACAAAGCAGTAACACCTTTTCTTATTGCCATTATTTGTATTGTGGCAATTGTATTACTTACTTCATTTTTTATTTCTTGTTCATTTATTTTACTTGTACTTCATTCATCATATTCTATATTTCAAAGCCAAAGGTTATCTATGAAGTTTTTACTTAATATATCTTCTAATACTTGTGATGTTATTTTTGTTAATTCATCAATGTCTGTAGGCTCTTCTTTTACTATATTAAGGACCTTTGATAATACTTCTTCTAAGCATGACTCCAATCAAATCTCATTTCATTTAGATGATCATAAAACCTCTTTTATCTTAGGTTTTGCTTGTTTAGAAATTTCTTGTACTAAATCCATATTTTTATGATATAATTAATTATTCAAAATCAAACTGTACTTTAAATCAAGTTTGTTCTATTAAATCTTTTTTTATATTTTCATAAACAAATCTTATCTTTCTTTTTTCTGTTTTTATTCATGAAAAATATATTTTTATTAAATTGTTTTTTATTCAATAACCTTCATATAAATCAAGAAAAAGAGTATTTTGTTTAGCTAGTTCTTGGAATATATAAATTAAAGCATCATTTATTTCTATGTCATCTGTTAATTCTAATTCATTATCAAAAAAATCTTGTAATCTACTAGCTGCTAGGTGATTCTTTAAATTTTGATCTACCAATTTATTTTGTTCTTTATTATATTCATCAAATTCTTTTTCTCATACTATTTTTATTCATTCTAAATCACTAAAATCAAGACCATAATCTATTTTTATTCTTTCAAACATAAGAAATATATAAACCATTATTTCAGATTTAGATGTATCAAGAAAAGTTTCATAATTTCATTCTTCTTGAACTAAATCAATATGTTCATAGATTCATCCTACTTTGAAAAGTATTTTATAAGCTGAATTTTGCTTATTTATTGATCCAAGTGATGTACTAAATTGTTCAAATAAATCTAAAATATTATTAGTAACAAAAAATTTATATAGTTTTGAATGTATAAGCTCTATTGTTCTTAAATCAGCATAAAAATTGGCTAATTCTATTAACTCACTTTTATCTATAGATTTATTTACTTTTTTATTTCTAAAGTTTGTTTTTAGACTATGGAGTAACTTATGAGCAAATTTTTTTATTTTTTCATCCTTTTTAAATAAATAATTAAGACGTCTATCAAACTCTGAATTTAATATTCTTTGTTTTCATGGAAGAAGGGAATTAATAACCACTCTAATTCATGCAATGGTTATATTTTCAACTCATGATTTTTCTAATTCTTTATTTATTATTCACTTCATTTTACTGTAAAAGTCTCATGTTTGTTTATATACTTTGGGATATTCCAAATTAAACCTTTTCATAAGTAATTCTGTCTTCATTCTACTTTCAAACTCAGGATTAATCAAATTATCTACTTTTTGAGACACACCTTTAAAACCAAAATCACTATCAGTATTTTGGTTATTATTTTGATTTAAAATTATTAAGTTGTTAACTCACATAATTATATTTTATTTTTAAATTAAAATATAATATAATTATTTTTTAATATTTGTCAATATTTGAATATATAAAATGATTAAATATAATATTTAAAAGGTGTAAAATTAAGATTTTTTAAATAAATAATCTTGTTTAATTTGAAAATAATCTAGTAGTGATTCTTTTTCTATAATAGTAAAAAAATCTTTTAATTTTTCGTAATTGATCTTACTTCTTGGTTTTAAAGATAGCACAAGTCTTACTAGTTTTTCTCATGTCAAAGATGAATACTTTTCTTTATTTTTTGGTTCTTCTTCATAATAAAGTTCAGCTTTCAATAATTCATCAATACTTTTAAATCAAGAAACATTATCCATTTTCATCAATTCTGAAACTTCTTGTTCCAAACATTCCATCATAAATCTTTTGTAAGAAAAGACTTAATTTCTGATATATTTAGACTTGTTCTTCATACATCATTTCTTAATACCTTATACATACTCATAAAACCCCTAAATGGTTTAAAATTTCATCTTAAGTAAGGAAAAGCCATTTCTCTAAAAAGAAAAACATCTAAAGTTTTATAATATCAATTTTTATTTAATACAATATTAGCTAATTTTTGAAGTTCTTGTTTATCTAAAGTTTTTAGGGCTTCCATCTTTCTTTGTGATAAACTTTTTCATATAAATCATCAGTTTCCTATACTTGTATCAGTTAAAGTCATATTAATTTTTTTATTTATTTCTTCAATAAAAAACTCTGTAACTGGTCTTTTATTTCAACTTATGACTCTTTGAGTTCAAATACTACTTAAATTATTCATTATTTATTCTTATTACTAAATTAATATTCCTTTCTTATTAAACTAAAATCTTCTGGAGTGTTATCCATATTTATCCATACTTCATATCAACCTCCATGTGCTGAATCAACACTTTCAGCTTTGTCCATATCAAATTTATATTCAAAATCTGTAAATGTAGTACCTGCTTTTTTGACTCAGTGATTTAAGTTTGTTTTATATATTTTTTCTACTTTTGCAATTTTTACTCAGCTAGGGGATACTATTTCTATCTTGTCACCAAGTTCAAATCTATTTTTAACCTCAACTCTTACAAGTCTATTTTCTTTATCATAGTCTCTAAGTATACCCAAGAAAGCTTTTGTACCAAAACTACCATTTCTTTCATAGAATTGTGCATTAGCATTTGTATTTCAAGCTAAAAATCCTGGTATATATCATCTGTTTGCTATTGCAAATAATTCTTCTGATAACTGTTTTGCATCATAAGTATTTCCTGCTTCTATTGCATCAAGAGCTTTTCTATATGCTGTACCTACAGAGGCTATATAATTAACTGTTTTATTTCTTCACTCTACTTTAAAACTTATTATTCAAGCATCTTTTAATTCTTCTAAATAGTCTATTGCCATTAGATCTCTTGAATTCATTAGGTAAGTACCATATTGATCTTCATCTATTTCCATTATTTCTCCTGGTCTTTCTTTTTCATCCAAATAAAAATTACCAGTTAATTCTTCATAGTCTTCAGGTCTTCATGTAACAGTTTCTAATTCTGCTTCAGATCTTTCATCCTTAAATACTTTATACTCCCATCTACATGAGTGACTACATGTACCTTGATTTGGATCTCTATTTGATAGGTAATTTGAAATAAGACATCTACCTGAATAAGCCATACATATTGCCCCATGCACAAAAGCTTCAAGCTCCATATCTGGAACAGCTTCATGTATTTCTTTCATTTCTCTGATAGAGATTTCTCTTGATAATATTATTCTTTTTATACCTAATGTAGCCCAAAATTTAGCTTGAGCCCAGTTTGTATTATTAGCTTGTACTGAAAGATGTACTTCTACATCTGGAAATTCTTCTCTTACTAAATGTATAAGTCATGGATCAGCCATTATAAAAGCATCTGGCCCCATTTCAACCATTCTTTTAAACTGAGCTAAAAATGGTTTGATTTTTAAATTGTGAGCATATATATTTGCTGTAAAATATATTTTTTTTCATAAATTGTGAGCATATTCAACTGCATCAGCAAGTGTATCCATTGTAAAAGCATTAGTCCTTGCTCTAAGTGAAAACATAGGTGCACCAACATAACAAGCATCAGCTCAGTAAGCATAAGCAAACTTTAGCTTCTCCATATCTCATGCTGGCATCAATAATTCTAATTTATTAGCCATACTAAAAATATTATAATATAAAACTTACTACTGGTAAGCCCTTTTCAGTTTTTCCTAAAAAGTAGGGGAATTATACAGAAAAATGAGATTTTGCAAGTTTTAAACAATATATTAACATATTATAATATGTTAATATATTGTTTTTCTGATTTTTTTCTAATTAAAAGGGAAGTCATAAAATAGATATTTTTTCTTATTGACTTTTTTATTTTTATCTATATTTTAGTATATAATAGTAAATATAGAAATTAAGGCAATAGTTAATAATGGAAAACCAAAATGTAGTAAATAAAAATTTTTTGGATGAATGAAATTTGGATTTTCTTACTAAAGAATTGGGTATAATCTCAAAAAGAGTGGATTTATTATTGAAAAATATAAAAAAAGAAGT
>CAYFPB010000061.1:0-8554 GCA_964344895.1 uncultured Candidatus Peribacteria bacterium
CAGAGAATAATAATAGTAGTGCTGAGAGAGTGAGTATAAATAATAATGGTAATGTGGGTATTTGAACTACAGGTCCTAAAGGTAAATTATCTGTTGAACTAGCAGATTCTGAAAAAGTTAGAATATGAAGAAATACATGAACTAATGGTTTTACTTGACAAGAATTTTGACAATATAATTTTAGTAATGTATGAAATACATTTACTCCAGTATTTTCATTACAAAAGACATGAGACTCTTATTTTTGATGAACACTTGAAGTTGTAGCTACTTTATTTAGAACAGGATGAGGTTGAGATGGATGTTTATTAAAATCTGTATATAGTAAAGCTCGGGCTACTGTAGGTGATTTTGCTTCTACAATTTTAACTAATCAATGTCAAAGAGGGACAGCAGAGCTTGATATACTTCATTGAACTGAAAAAATAACAGTAAGAATTAGATCAACTACAACTTCAGAAATATATTGAACATTAATAGTAAATCATATGTGAGGTTCAAGTTCATCTTCTCACTGAATGTATTTAATAAAGGAATAAAAAAAATAACAGATTTTAAAATCTGTTATTTTTTTTGTAATAACTTACTTAGAAGTATATAAAAAATATATAAAAAGTTTGACAAAAAATAATGAGTGAATATACTGTAGAAAATATTAATTAATAATTTAGTAAATTTATGTCACAAGTAAATATAAAATCATTTAAAAAGTCTTGATTTACTTTTGAAGAAACACAAAGGGTAATAAAAGCTGAAGAGAATTATAATAAAACAAAAAAAAGTTATAGTATAGAAGAAGCATTTAATTATATAGATAGTAAATTAGTAAAAAGTAGTAACAAATGTACAAAGTAGAAATATTACCAGAAGCAATAGAAGATATTTTACAAATAGTAAATTATATAGGAGAGGATAATGTTTATTATGCAAATAAAGTAAAAAGTCATATTAAAAAAACAATTTTACTATTATCGAGTTTTCCTTATCTTTGAATAGAAATCGATAATATACATAGAAAGATTATAGAATCAAAATATAGGTATAAAATAGTATATAGAATTGAGAATAATTATGTATATATAGTTTCAGTATTTAGAGAACAAAATAAATGGAATAATTAAAAATAGAAACTTACTCTGTAAGTTTCTATTTTTTTATTTCAGCTTCAATAACCTGTAAAGGTTTAAAGAATCAGTCTAGATTTAGACCTGTCTTTCTTAGGTTTTTGTATTTTTGAAGTCTTTTGAAAAGTTTCATCTCTAGGTCATTGCTTTCATCTAATATATCACTCTCATATTTTTCTTTGAAATAAGAAGCATTTTTGTTTTGGTGATCTCAAGCACTCTCAGGAAGTGGTATTATAATAGAATGAATACCAAAAGCACAAAGTTCCCATAGGGTAGTTGCTCATCATCTAGTAATAGCAATATCAGTAGATTTTAAAATCTCTCACATCTTTACTTGATCAACAAAGTCATAAGTATTAACATTATTAAACTTAGAGAAGTCTTCTTTGAAAGAAGTATTTTTTTCTCATAAAACTATGTTGAATTTTATATCAGATAAATCAGGAAGTATCTTTACAAGAGAATCAAAAATTCTAGTAGATCATTGACTTCAACCAATAACTAAAATGGTTAACATAGTATTTACTCAAATATGAGACTCTTTTACATTATCAAGTAAAGCAGGATTTAAAAGCTGACCAGTTAGTATATGTTTTTTCCCATCAATCTTTTCATTATCAAAAGAATAAAATACTTTTGAAGCAAGAGCTCAAATCAGCTTGTTAGCAACTCAAGTAGTTGAATCAGACTCATGAATATAAATCTTTCTTCATAAAACAAAAGCAGCTAAACACAAAGGAATAGAAACATAACCTCATTTAGAAAAAACAATTTTTATATTATATCTTAAGATATAATATATTCAGAAAAAAAATCAAGTAAGATTTTTTAATGGCTCATAGAAGTTTCTCCAGTCAAAATACCTTCTAAGTTTTCAAGCAGGAACATCCAAAAACTTGATATCATTATCAGAAGCTATTTTCTCTTCTAGACCATCTTGTTCTCAAGCCCAAATAAACCTATAACTATCATCTTCCTTTAAATAGTTATATACAGATAAAAGTGGAAAAATATGTCCACCAGTTGCTCAGCCAGTTAAGGCTATAGTCTTCTTCTTTTTTTCTTTAAGGTGAGTCATATTTTTGTTAAGTTATAAAATAATTTTTTATATATTAATATTTTTTTATAAAAAGTAAAGTGAAATGCAACCTTTAATGTTAATAAAATATATTGACAAAATAGAATAAATATTTATAATTACCATTAGTGTTTAAAAATTTAAAAAAATATATTTAATGGAAAGATTTGAAAAGTGATTTGTATGAAATGTTTTAGCATTAAAAAAAATCGGTAATAATTTAGTAAAAGAAAGAAAATATATAGTTGATGCTCATAGAATTGAAGATGAAAGACATAGGATCGATGTACTTATATGAAATCAAAATACATTAATACAAAAAGTACTTGAAACAGCAAGGGACCATAATAAATGAAAAGAAAAACCACTTAGAAGATTTATTAATCAATATATATTAGATTTAAATTTATTAAATGATAATGAATTTACTTCAAGTATATATTATTATTTAAAATTATATGAAGAGTTTAATGTAAAGGGTGGATCAGAAAAACTGGATTTTGATATTACTGATAATCCATTTGCATATACTAAAAGAGAAATATTCTTTGAACTACTTTTTTCAAATACATATTTACCAAAATATGAAAATCAAGATCAGTTTAATGAGGAAATGTACTCATTATTAGAAAGATTGGAAAATAGGTTGCAAAAATTTATGTTAAATAATAGTCCTATAGTATTTACTCCTGTAGAACCACAGTTTTTATTAAACCATATGGAAGATTTTAATTGATATAGTTTGAGGTGAGTACAACATATAGATAAGTGAATACTTAAAAAAGTTTGATATTATTTTTCAATTATAAAAACTATTGATGTCCATAAACATAATGAATTTTATATTAATGCTATAGCAGATTCAGATAGAGATAATTGAATAAAAAGAGAGGAATTTGTAAAATACCTAAGAGAAAAATTAAAACTTCAAGAAGTAATACCAGATAAAGAATATGTATATAAGGTAGATTCATTATTTAAGTATACTATATATATATGAGAAGGTTTTAATTCATGAGATATTGAGTATGATGAAAACTGATTTCATGATGTGGTTGAAAGTTATTGATTTGAATTAAAACTTTATGCTACACCTTTAAGAGATAAAGATCCAAAAGAAGATTTTATAAATGTTTCAAGAAGATTACCGATATTAGCAAATGAGTTGTTTTTACATATATATGAAGACTTATGAATTCATAATAGAAGATGAAGAGTATGATACCCAAGTAAACCTGTATTATTTGATATATCAAAGATATTAAATGCAGAACAAATATCATGAGGAGAAATTTTACCTTTTAGTTCAACAGAAAATTCACCAATAACTAGTTTATCATGACCTGATAATCCAAACATGAAATTTGAATTTATAACAGTGAATTATGAACCAAAACTAATATTAAATAAACAATTAAAAAGAGAAATAGACATATTTGTAGATCGTATTAACAATTCAGACAAATATACAAGACTTTGATTAGATTATCCAAAATGATTAATATTTCATTGACCAGCAGGTGTATGAAAAACATCAATTGCTAGAATGATAGCAGCAAAGACTAATAAAAAAAGTGTCTTTTTGGAGGTAATGATAGATAAAATAAAATGAATGTATGTTTGAGAATCAGAAAAAGCAGCTAGAAAGTTGTTTGCTGATATGAGAAGAGAGGCAGCAACTTGAAAAGTAGTTATATGATTTATTGATGAAATAGATGGATTAATGTGATCATGAGAAAAAAAAGATGATGTAGATTCTGGTATGAGAAGTGTGATTTTATCAGAAATGGAATGAATAATAGAGAATAAAAATGATGGTATTATATTTATATGAGCAACAAATCATTTAGAAAATATATCTTCAGCATATGTAGATAGGTTTGATAAGACTCTAGAGGTTGCATTACCAAATAATGATGAAAGAAGAGAGCTAATTGATATGTTTATGTTTAAGCATTGAGAAGAGATATTTGATGATGAGAATACAATGGATTATGACTTGTTAATTAAAAAAACAGCTGAAACATCTCCTAGGTTTTATAAAAAATGGTTTATAAATACAGTTGCAGATTATGTTTTCAATTGAGAAAATGGAAAAATATCAACTAAAGATTTGATAGATCAAATAGAAATAACTAAATCTGAGATATGAGATAGTATGAAATCAATATGATTTATACAAGACTAAAGCTTAATATAATTAAGAGTCTTAACTATAAATTGATTAAGTTTATTAACCAAAGCAAGCTTAGTTATATAATTAAAAGTTAAAAAACTAGAAAAAATACCAACAAGGCTTCAAACAATGATATCAAAAGGCCAATGAACTCATAAAACAACCCTTGAAACTATCATCAAAATAGCAAAAGGAGCAAAAAATAGTCATACTCTTTTGAATCAAGCTAAAAATAAGCTAGTTAAAAAAGCGATGGCAACAGTAGCATGATCTGAAGGAAAAGAAGCATCAGGTATATGACTCAAAATAAGAGTTCAAGCACCCTTTAAAGCTTCTTCAGGTCTATCAACTTGGACTACTTGTTGAATTAATAAACTTATAGTTATTCAAATTACAACTGAATAAAAGATATATAATAAATTTTCTTTCTCAAGTAAGCTTTTAGTTAAATGAAGCTCAGTGATAATATTACTATTTTTTCTATAAGTATAGTAAATCCACATACCAGATAGAAAAATAGGTAAGAAAAAAATAGGTAAATCAGCCATTAAACTAGCTATGTTACTAATAAAATCATACTCAGTTAAAGAGTTAAGATAAATAAGAATTTCTTTATTTATTTCTTGCATAACTTAAAGTTAATTAATAAAAAACTATTTTTATTTTATAGCTTAATAAAAAAAAGCAAAAAAAACTTTTATTTTTTTGTAAAAAAAATATAATATACCTTATACTTTAATAATAAAAACCTATGTCTGACACAAAAGATGTTTTATTAAAATGATCTAATTATTGTTTTTTCCCAGAATATCATAAATACCTAACCTTTTTAAAAAAGGTTTTTCGTCATGAATTTCGTAAAAATTGATTTAGAAGAATCTCAACTAGTATTTTTGAATGAGAAAAATTAAGAACATGTTCATGTGAATGAGTAATGAAAGCATATTTAGAAAATAATGTTGCTGAGGAAATTCAACCTGTATATTATTATTATATGGATAGTTTCTATAATAATAAAGAGCAAGAATATAGAATTGGATGAAGAATCATATGAGAAAATGATCCAATTTTGGATGCTATCTCTATTTATATGACATATACATGAATTAATAAAATAGATTTAGAAGATACATTTAAAATAAAAATAAATTCAACTTGAATAGAAAAAGAGAAAGTAAAGTATAAGGAAGAGTTATTAAACTACTATGAAAATAAAAAACATTTATTAACTGAAGAATGATTAAAACTATTAGAAGAAAATCCTATGTTATTACTTGATAGTAAACAAGAGGATGAACAAATACTTGCTAGTCAGGCACCAAGTATGATTAAGTTCCTTAAAAAAGATTCAAAAACTCATTATGCTAAGTTTAAAGAGTATTTGGATTTACTAGAAGTACCATATGAAGAAGACCATACTTTAGTAGCAGAAAATGATTATAATACTAATACTATTTGGGAATTTGTTTCAAATGATTGACAATTAATCTCAAAATGAGCTAGATGTAATGATTTAGCAAAACAAATGTGATCCAAAAAAGATGTATATTATAGTTGATTTTATGTAGATACAGATGTACTTATAAATATGTTACTTGAAAGAAATATTAGAATAAAAAATAAAGATAAAATTGATTTGTTTTTTGTACAATTATGAGATGAAGCTAAAAAAGTAGTATTACCTTTATCTATTCAGGCAAGAGATGCATGAATAAATACAGTAGTATCTCTATGAACACCATCAATGAGAGAACAAATGTTAAAAGCAAATAGATCAGGTTCAAAATATGTAGTTATGGTATGATTAATGGAGGCAAGAAACTGAATATTCCAAGTAAGAGATTTAGAGTCAGGTACTCAAGAAGAAGTAAAAAAAGAAGAATTAATAGACTATATTATCTCTAAAATAGGGAATGATACACTTGATTTTTATTGTCCAGCTAAGGATTTAATTAGGGAATAGGAAGCCAAAAAATAGGCTTCTTATTCTTTTTTATGATAAAAAAATAAAAAAAGTCAAATTTTTATTTGACAAATAATGTAAAATAATTATAATGCATATTGCAAGTATAACAATACAAATAAAGTATTACAATACTATTTTATATTACAATTTAATATATACTTAAGATGAAAGTAGATAAAGTATTAGATTTACTACAAAGAAAAAAAGTAGTAAAAAGAAAGGAACTTAATGAAATGCTAGATGGTGGAAGAAATGTTACTTCTTTAATTCAAGTATTACAAAAAAAAGGTCATAAAATAAATGTATCTTACAATGAGTATCAACACCCAGATGCTTATGAATATGTAGAATATGTTCAACCTTTTTACTTATTAGCTAGAAGTATTCAAAGAAACTATCCTGATTTAGAAGCAAAAATCAGAGCTGAATATGAAGAGTTAGAAGGTATAAAATAAAAAAATCCCAATTGGGATTTTTTTATTTGCATAAATGATAATAAATATGATAAAATTATAGTATTAGAAAATAGAAGAAAATATAAATTTTTTCTATTTAACAAATAAGTTATTTTATTACTACTACTTTATGTCTATTTATTTAACATATCTTATTTCATGTATTAATTGATATATTAATAATGTTTATTTAGAAAAAAATATATCTATACCTACAGTTTGTGAAGAACAAGTATTGAAGAGTAGTTTAGATTTATTTGAAAATAAAGACAAAGCAAGTATTTGAACTTTAAAAAATTCAGATTTAGATGAAATAATTATTTCAGAAAATATTAACTATCCTGAAGAGTCAATTGAAATACAATTAAATTCAGCATCAGAGAAACAATCAAATATAGATGATAAACATATAAAAACACCAGATAGAGTTGTGTCATTATACTATACAGGTTATTCTATATGACAAAAACATAAACTTAAGACTTTATATGATTTAGTAGAAAATACTGAAGTAAACTCAGTTACTATAGATATAAAAACAGTTTCAGGTTACACAAATATAGATTTTAGTGATTTTGAATTTTGAAGTATAAAGCCTAAGTATAACTGAGTAATCAAAGATATTAAAAGTATAATAGAAGAACTACATAATAGAGATATTTATGTTATATGAAGAGTATCAGTTTTTAAAGATCAATTTTTAACTAAAACTAGGCCTGATTTATCAGTAAAATGGGTTTGGGATAAAAGTAAAAATTGGGAAGATTATAATAAAAATAGATATCTAGATCCAGGTTCTAAGGAAGTTTGGGAATACATATATAATATATCATGAGCTTCTTATGAATTATGATTTGATGAAATAAATTTTGATTATATTAGATTTCCTAGTGATTGAGTTGTATCACAAACATATTATCCATTTTCTTCAGAAAAAGTAACTAGAGATAAATGGTGAAAAATAAAAGTGATAGATGAATTTTGAAACTATATTAGTTCTAGCTTAAAGGAAAAATATAAGAATATAGTTTTATCTGCTGATGTTTTTTGAAGTGTTACAAATGTTGATATATATCAAATATGACAAAACTTGGAATCATTTTTTCTAAATTTTGATTATGTTTCTCCAATGATTTATCCTTCTCATTATGCTACTTGATATCTTTGAGCTACTATACCTGATAATATACCTTATCACATATTAAAAAATTCTATTTTTAACTCTAATAAAAGAATTGATAAGTTAAACAAAGATATAAAAGATTCAAACTTATCTTGAACTAATTATTTAATAAAAAATGCCTTTACTCCTAAAAAGGACTTAAAGGAATTTAAAGAAATTCCTAAAACAAATCTAAGACCATGGATTCAATGATTTTCATGTACTCGGTGTGATTGAGCAACTCCATATAATAGAAAGAAATTTAGAGAACAAATAAGGGGAATGGAAGAATGAGGAATAATATCACGGTTTGTATGGAACTCTGCATCAAACTATTATAAAAATTGGTATTGAGGAGAGTAGAGTAAATAAAAAATCCCATTTGGGATTTTTTATTTTTATCTATTTATGGTGCTCCCGGCAGGATTCGAACCTACGGCAAACCCAGGTTCGCGGCCTGGTGCTCTTCCAGCTGAGCTACGGGAGCAGGTAGAATGGTACTATTGTACTAAAAAAAAAATTATTACAAGTTTTAGTGGCTCTTTTCTTCCTAACGTGAAAATTTTACACAAAAAAACACAAAAGTAACC
>CAYFPB010000062.1:0-8546 GCA_964344895.1 uncultured Candidatus Peribacteria bacterium
GGTAAGCTATTTCTTAGCTTTTTTAGGTGGTCGGATTTGAGTGAGACGATACAATTTTTTCATTTCCTAAATATTATTTATTATATTATCATAAACCTCCCCTACACTTATATTATTTACAAAGTTATTTCTATCTACCCTAAACTCCCCTTTATGAACATTTATAGTAGGATTTCAATCTCATTTATATAAATTCACATTCATATCTAAAGGATAAGCTCAAAATCTAATTGGTAAATTGGGTCAAAAAAGTCATATTGTTCTTGTTTTCATACAAGCTGATAAGTGCATAGGTCATGTATCATTTGATACCATTAGATCACATTTTTCTAAAAAATAAGCAAACTCTCTAAGATTGAATTTTCAACAAATATTCATTACTTTATCATTGTCTATTTTTTCAAGTATTTTCAACACTCATTTTTCTTCAAATTTAGTACCAGACAAAAATATAATTACTTTATCTTGTTTTAATTTATTAATTAATTCAATCCAGTTTTGTAAGTCCCAAAACCTATCACTCCCAGTTTCAGCTCATCAGGTATGAAAACAAACTATTTTATAATTTGTATTTATATATTTTCCCTTAATATTAAACAAAAACTCATCTATTTTATTTTTATCTTCAATATTATATTTATATGATTCTAGATAATTTGGTATATCTATAACTACTCCTAAAGGAACAAGCAGATTTATAAAACCTAAACTTGCATGTTCTCTATCATTGTACTTTATTACATTATTATAAGCTAAGCTTCTAGAATATATTTCATTATATCAGATATTTATTTTTCAGGTCCATAGTGATATTAGTGATGAAATATTAAAATAATCTTCAGTATCAATAACTACATCATATTTTTTAAAAGAAAATATAAGTTTTAATAGATCTCAAATATTAAATAAATTTAAATAGTTATCAAAGTATCACTGATTTTTATATACTCAAATATTTCTTGATGTAGATAAAACACTATACTCAACATTTTTTCAGTAATGTTTTTTTAGTCTAACTACCATTGGAAAAGTTAAAATACTACTTCAAAGAGCCCAAAGTCTAATTACTAATACTTTCTTTGGGCTTATCTTATATTTATCATTATTAAAAATATATTTTAAAGGAAATAATATAATATTTAATAAAGCAAAAATATACTTATCTATATATCTTAATATTTTAATTCACATAAAATTAATTTTCATATTATTCTCCCCCTTACTAGGGGGGAGTTAGAGGGGGGCTAAAATAATTCTTTCTTAGTAATTACAGCAGTTCAGACTTTTTCAATAACTATTCAGCTAGCTTTATTTCATAAATCTACAGCTTCTTTTAGAGATAATCATTCTGCTATTGCATAAGAAACCATTGCTATAAAAGTGTCTCCTGCTCAAGTTACATCAAATACTTTTTGTGTTTGTGTTTTAATATGATAGTATTTCCCTTTTTTAGTCACAAGGCTAGCTCATTTCTTTCATCTTGTTATAACTAAATTTGTGTTCATTTTTTCAACAAATTCTATAGCATACTTTTCTATATCTTTATCTGTATTTTCTATTTGTTTAGCTATCATTTCTGAAAACTCTTTAAAATTTGGTTTGATTAAATAAAAATCTTTAAATAATTCATAATTATATGGTTTAGAATCAACTAAAACTTTTATATTACTTTTTTCTGAAATTTCTTTTATTTTATTTATTAATTTTTTATTTATTATTCATTTATCGTAATCTGATATAACTATTATTTTATAATTATTATCTTTTATTATTTTAATTATTTTTTCTATATCTTTTTCTGAAATTTTTATCTTATTTTCATAGTCAACTCTAAGTAGTTGTTGATGATAAGTATTTTCTATAAATCTTACTTTTGTAATAGTAGGAAATTTTGATAAAATAGGAAAAAAGTTTATATTATTATTTTTACATTGCTCATTAAAAATTATATTATTTTCATCATTTCAAACAACTCAAATAAGATCACAATTTGAATTAATACTTGCAATATTTGCTGCTACATTTGCTGATCATCATAGTTTGTATTCTTCTTTCTCCACATTTAATAATGGGTTAGGTCATTCTGGGTTCAACCTAACAACATCTCAATAAGTATATTTATCAAGCATTACATCTCATAATACTAGTATTTTTGACATTTTTATTTGATTTTTATTAAATTGTAAATATAATACTAACATCCTTTAAAAGGATATTGAATTCAGCCCTTAAACGCGGGAGTTAACCCCTTACGAAAGTAAGGGTTTATTTTATATTAAAAATATCTTTCACAATATCAATTGTATCAATATAATATTCTTTTTCAAGTCTTCAAACTAATTTATTTAATCTTTTTTTACTTACATCTCTAATAGATCAACATCTAATAATTGATTTATTAATTAATCAATTATTATTAGATTTTTCTACAACAATATCTGTTTTATAAACTTTTTTTGCCTTTCAATGTGTGTTATAATACGAAGTAATTGGTATTACAATTAAGTTATCTCATTTTGACGAAAACTTTTTTCAACTTATAACCAAAGCTGGTCTTCTTTTATTAAATTCAACTCATATATTTTGTCAAAAATCAACTATATAAATATTAAATTGTTTTATAGTTTCTTTTATAAAATTACGATTATACTCTATATTTAATTTATTATAAAACCAATTTATATAAGATTCTAAACTTTCAGAATATTTATTAGAGTTATATTTGTAGAATTCTACTAAATTGATAAAGCTTTTAGGTTGTAACTCATCTATAATGTTTGTTGTACTACATCAAGCAACAATTGGTACAATTATTACTTTTCAGTTATTTTCTACACTTTTAACTGCCTCTGGCATAAATCATTTTTCTTTTTCAAATTTTTCTACTCAGCTTTCAATTATATACTCATAAGCCTTAGTTAAGTCTATTATTCCTTCTTTTTCTACTGCATAATCTTTTATACTTTCTTGAATATAGTCTCATCATTTCAAGATAAAATCTGGTTTTAATACCTCTACTGGTTCCACAGGAGTATTATCATCAAATATATAAATGTAATCAACATTTTTTAAGTTATCAAGCATTGTTGATCTAAAACCTTCATTATTTACTGGTCTTCATGGTTTTGTTTTCCAATAAGGTGAGGCATCTCAGTTCATTCATACTACAATAATATCAGCCATTTTTCTACATACATTAAATGTCTTCATATGTCCTGGGTGCATTATATCAAAACATCCATTGGTCCATATTATTTTTTTTCAATTATCTTTTTCTTTTTGTATGATTTCTTGTAATTTATTCAAATCTTTAAATATCATTTTTTATTAATTATTAATTATTTTTTCTATTTCATCCCAACTATTAACAGTAAAATCAGGTTTTATATCACTATTATCTACATCTAGATTTTGTGTATTTAATAATATAGTTTTTGTTCATGACCTGATTCAAGCTTCTACATCTTTATAATTATCTCATATCATATATGAATTTTCTAAATCTATATCTAATTCTCTTTTTGCTCTTAATATCATTCAATTATTTGGTTTTCTACATTCTGAATCTCAAGAAAAATCAGGGTGAAATGGAGAGAAATATATTCCATCAAATTTTATATCCAGTTGCTTTCCCAGCTCATCCATAAATAGGAAAAGATCTTTTTCTTCATAATATCATTTATCTATTCATGCTTGATTAGTAATTATAACAAGCAGATATCCTTGTTGTCTAAATTTTTTTAATTTTTCTCATATTCATTGTTCTACCAATCTGCAATCTTCTGCTTTATAAGCATATCCTATATCCACATTTAATGTTCCATCTCTGTCTAGAAAAAGAGCTTTTTGCATTTTCATATAATTAAGTAAATAATCTATTTTCTACTTCTTCACATATAGTATGGTAAATTGTAGTATGACATTCTTGTATTCTTGGTGTATTATTTGATTCAACAATTAAGTTATAATCAAGCATATCATGCATTTTTCATCAATTATTTCATGTTAATCATATAGTTATTAATCCATTCTCTTTTGCTATATTTATTGCTTCTACTATATTCTGACTATTTCAGCTAGTTGATATTCCAATAAATATATCTCACTTATTTCATAGTCATTCAACTTGTTTAGAATATACAAAATCATTTCAATAGTCATTTCATATAGAAGTAAGTATTGATGTATCTGTTGTTAGAGCTATTGCTGGCAGGCTTTTTTTATCTAGCTTATATCTTCATATAAACTCTGCTGCAAAGTGTTGAGCATCTGATGCACTTCATCAGTTTCATGCTACTAGTATTTTATTTCCATTATTAAAACAGCTAATAATAACTTCTATTACTTCTTCTAATAAAGAGTTATTTTTTTCAATAAAATCTTTTTTTACTTGTGCTGCTTCTAAAAAATATTTTTCTAAATTCATTTATTATTTTATTATCTATTATTTATTATTATATTTTCCTTCTCTACCTCCTATGCCTTCTACCCTCATACCAATCAAACATATCTAATCTCAATTTTGCTAATTTATTTTTACTTGGACTATAAAATATAAGTCATTCTGGTTTTTTCTTTTTTCATTTATGTAATTTTCTATAGTAAATAGAAAAAATATCATCTCATTTAAACCACTTAGAAATACCTTCAAAACTGATATCGTATTTTCACCATGACTTATAAGATAAAGATTCTTTTGCATAAGAAGTAAATGGTATCCAAATATGTTTTTCTAAATCATATGGATTTGCTTGTAGTTTTGGTCAAATAAGTTCTCAAAAATAAACTCCATCTTCTAAATCTAGGTATCACTTATAGAATGACTCATATATTCACTCTATAATATAACTCTTAGATTTATCCCAAAAATCTACTTTATTTAACCTATTTTGTACTCTTACTGGTTTTTTATCCTTTATTTCTAAAGCAATATTTGTACCATCTAGTTTTTCCATAGCTATTACATCACTATCTTCAAATACCCATTCATATCAAGGGGTTACTTCTGGTATTACTACATATTCTCAATCTATTTCTTTTCTTAGATATGGAGACTCTAGTTTTGGCATATCTGGCAATAAATCTTTTTTTAATTCTTTTTTTTCCATAAAAATATTTGACTTTTTAATATAATTTAGTTTATACTCTATTGTATTTTCTTGCATTTATTATTTTTTATAGACTATCTCTATCAACTCCCAAAATATCCATACTATCAATAAAATCAGCTTTCGATCTATTTTTTTCTTCTCCTCAATATTTTTCAATTAAATATATTATCATAGATGGATGTTCAACCTCTCACCATTCTATAGACTCCTCAAATAATTTTCTTATTTTTGATTTTTTCTTTTTTATTTTTTGTGATTTTTTTATTATAAACTCATTAAACTTTTCTAGTTCATTACTCTTTAATTTCCTTACTCAAATCTTTCTATACATTTTTTCAATATCATCAACAATAAAATCTTCTTTTTTCTTATATTTTTGCCAAAAATATGGTAATATATCCCGTATTTCATCCTCTTTATATCATTTTTTTTCAATAATTCTTAAATCTTTGTAATCAACATATATAGTTCCCTCTTCTCTTACTTTATCTAAAAATTCTTCTAAATCAAAATCTAAAATTATTTTTCTTATTCTACTAATCAAAGCTTTTTCATCTTTATTTTTTATTAACTTATCAATAATTCTATCCCTTTTTATTGTAACTAAACGTCTTAATAATGGAGCAAAAAATTCTTTAATTTGTGGAATATTTTCTGCTCATACTATAGAATATCATTTTTTAAATCTAGAAAGTTCTTTTAATTGATTATCTAAATCTAGCATAAAATCAAAATCTTTTTCTAATTCCTCTAAACTAATATTTTCTACAAAATCATCATTTCTAACATCTCAGTATTTATCAATAATAGAATTTACATAAAAAGATATATAATTACCTTTTAATCTAAAAAATCATGAATGTTCTACTAATAATTGTTCAGCTAAATCTCTTGCTTCTAAAAACTTTTTATCTCTAGATTTTTCTATAGATTCTTCATATATATCTTTTTCTTCTTCACTAAAGTACTTAGTATATCAATCATAAAACTCTAATTCATGTTTAGGTACTTGTTGAAGCCTTAAATTTGATATATCATAATCAGGATCTACTTCATGGATAAAATCTAATGGTGTTTTATCTCAAAATAAACTATTTTTTGATTTTAACCATTTATTTTTCTTATCTTCTAATAAATCAATTTCTCCCTTTGTAGCTTTTCTATTAATTGGTAACTCACTATTTGTTTCCTGTAATTCTCTAAAAAATGTCTGCATTACCATCTCCAACCTCTTAGTTAATTTTTCCTGTTTTGCCTCTTCTGGTGTTTTTAAATTTTCTTGTAAATATAATCAAACATATTCTTTTAAATCATCTAAGTCCTTAGTATTTATTTTGTATAAACTTATAAATTCAAAAAAATCAGAAAATGCACTTTGTTTATTATCCTTTAAAATATTCTCTGCTTTTTTATATATTTTTTTTCAAATAATTTTTAATAAAATTGATTTAATTCTCTTTAAATAATTGATATTTACTCAAGTATTATTTACTTCTTTATTAGTTTTATTAAGTAAACTCATTCTTTCTTCTATATCTAGAACATCTTTTATTCAACTAAACATATGTTTGTATCATAACTTTAACTCTTCAAAATAATTATTTTCTTCAATATTATTAGTTATATAATAATAGTTTTTCATATTATACCATCAATCATCCAGTTTAATTAATCTAGATATAATAAGATCTCACTTAGAAAAATCTTTTTCCAGACTAGACTCACTCCCCTCTCATTCTCAAATAATTTCATATTTATTTCAATTGCTAATATCTAAAAATGATACTTTTTCATTACTTATTTCTAGTATCTCAAAAATTCATACAAAAGTAGTTTTTAAATACTCTATTTCTTTTGAATTATCTAGATAATCTGAAATTATATTAATATTATCTAAAGTAATATAATGCAATGATCTTCAATACACCTCTGCTTCTGCAATATCATATCAAGAATTTAACTGTATTAGTTCAACTATTTTTTTAAAATTAGTAGCTATATTTAATAAAGAAATGTCTTTGTTCAAATTTTTTAATACTTCATTTCATATATCAAAAAATTTTTGATATACACTAGACCCCAAACTTAATTTTTTCATATTATTTATTATTTATTATTTATTATTTGTTACCTATTATAAAACTTTAGGCTATTTTCTAAGCTTTCATCCATACTCACCTTAGCTTTCCATCACAACTCATTTTCTGCTTTAGTTGGATCACAATAAACTGTAGCTAAATCCCCTTTTCTCCTTCCAAGTATTTTATAAGCTATTTTTTTTCATACTATATTTTCTACTTTTTTTATCATTTCTAATACTGAGCTTCATTTTCATACTCATAGGTTATATGTATTAAATCATGATTTCAAATTTTTATATGCTTTTAGGTGTCAATCAATTAAATCAACTACATCTATGTAATCCCTTACTCATGTTCAATCTATAGTATCATAATCATCTCAAAATACTCATACTTCTTTAAAATCTCACCTTGCTACTTTCAATATATATGGTAACAGATTATTTGGTATACCTTCTGGGTCTTCTCATATTTTTCCACTTTTATGTGCTCCTATTGGATTAAAATATCTTAAGTTCATCACATTAAATCATGCAAACTTAGATAGGTCTTCCAATATTTTTTCTGTTAATAATTTTGTTGTTCAGTATGTATTTGTTGTAGTTCAAGTACTATTTGTTTCACTAAATGGAACTTGATTATCTGGGTTATATACTGTAGCTGAACTAGAAAATATTATATTTTTCACAGCATATTTTTCCATTAATTCAAATAAATATATACTTCAAACTAAGTTATTATCAAAATACTCTAATGGTTTTTCACATGATTCTCATACTGCTTTTAATCATGCAAAATGTATAACTCAATCAAAATTGTATTTACTAAATACTTCTTCTAGTAAACTTTTATCTCTCAAATCTACTTCATAAAAGTCTGGTTTATATCATAGTATTTCCTCTATTCCATCTAATGTGTCTTTTGAAGAATTACATAAATTATCAACTATTACAGTCTTGTATCATGCTTGCTCAAAAGCAACAACTCAATGGCTTCATATATATCCAGTTCATCATGTAACTAATATTGTTTTTTGACTCATTTTTATAATTAACTTTATATTTTAAAACATTATACTAAAATATTGTTTTTTTTCAACAAAAAAAAGAAAAAAAAAAAGAAACTTTTTAAAAGTTTCTTTTTTAGTCATTATCATCATCATCATTATTTCTATTTCCCCATTTATTTTCATTACCATTATTTCATCTCCAATTATTTCTATCATTATTATTTGCATCATCTTCATTTGCATCATCTTCATTTGCATCTTCTTCATTTGCATCTTCTTCATTTGCATCTTCTTCATTTGCATCTTCTTCATTTGCATCTTCTTCATTTGCATCTTCTTCATTTG
>CAYFPB010000063.1:0-8027 GCA_964344895.1 uncultured Candidatus Peribacteria bacterium
AGGATGTGAATAATAAGTTAGGGGGGATAAGTGTGAGTGGTGGGAATATTGGGATTTGAAGATCACCAGTTGATTCTAGTTCTTTTTCAAGATTATTAGATATAGAATGACCTAGTGGTGCAGCGACATATTACAGAAAAACCTGAGATATATGACATTTTGTTGTTTGACAAGGAAGTTCTAATCAAACTTATTTATGGAATGAAGGTAATGGTCCAATGCGTTTTGCTACAAATAACTCTGAAAAATTAAGAATTACTGAAGATGGTAATGTCTGAATTTGAACAACTGCACCAGGGGCAAGATTGGATTTATCACAGAATGCAAATTTATCTTCTTCATATTTGGAATTAAGTGATTCAAATAATACAGCAGTATGAAATAAGCAACTTATATATTCTAACATGAAGGATTATTCTACAGGTTGAAATTATAGACCATGAGCATTTGGTTATATAAAAAGTTGAGCTAATGCAACAAGTAATAGAAAAGCAGATTATGTTGTTTATTTAGCAGATAATGATAATGTAGATTTATCATATGATGAAAAATTTAGGATAACAAATAATGGTAATGTATGAATCTGAACTGTTTCACCTTTTACTTTATTTTGAGAGTGAAATACTTTACATATATCATGAGCTACAGGTTGATGATTACGTTTAGAAGAAACAAATAATGCAGTTAAATCAGATTTATATTCAGAAATCTGAGGATTAACCATGAGGACAATCACTTCTCATCCAATCAAAATTGCTACTAATAATTCTGAAAAAATGAGGATTACTGAGACTGGTAATGTCTGAATCTGAGAAACAAACCCTGTAGCAAAACTAGATGTAAAATCTACTTGAGAAGGAGCTACTTTAAAACTATCAAGAAATCTTGATTGATGAAGAGTAAAATTTCAATATGCTTGAAATGATGGTGCATTATGAGAGATAGGACAAACTTACTATTGATTATGAAAAACTAGAATATGGATGTGAGCAAACCTTGATTCTTTTGGTTCTTCTCATCAAAATCCTATACAAGGTAATAACTCAGGACCAAGTTGGCTAAGTCAATGGAATTCTAGAGATGATGAATACTCTGTTTGAAGGATAGCACCATGATGAACATGAGTTTCAAAATATCTTAATATTAGTGCTAATGGTAATGTAGGTATTTGAAATACTACTCCTCAAAATACTTTTCATGTAAAACCTACAGGTGCATGAGGTTGAATAACTGTTTGAGGTACAGCTATATGAGACTTACATTTAGCTTTAGGGAATGATAATATACAAGCATCAAGTTTAGGAGTATGATATACACCTTTAAAATTAAATCCATTATGATGACAAGTTCAAGTTTGATCAGACTCAGTTGCTGATGCAAATAGAGCATTATATGCAAAATGATATGGTTATGCAGCACTTAATATGTATCGTTATGCAGATGATGGTAATACTATAAATTTTCATAGAAATGGTACTCATGTATGAAGTGTTTATGTAAATGGATCTACAACTCATTATAACAGTAATTCAGACTATAGACTAAAAGAAAATATTACATCTATGAGTGATGCTATAACAAGGGTAAAAGCTTTAAATCCAGTAAGATATAATTTTAAAACAACTCCTAATACTACAGTAGATTGATTTATAGCACATGAAGTACAAGATGTTATACCTGAGGCTGTAAGTGGAGAAAAAGACTGAGTAGATGCTGAGGGGAATCCTGAGTATCAGAGTATGGATTATAGTAAGGTGACACCATTGTTGACTGCAGCATTGCAGGAGGCTTTGGAAAAGATAGAGAAACTGGAAGAGAGAATAAAAGTTTTGGAAAATAAGTAAGAAAAAGTTTGCATTTTTTAGAAAATGTTATATAATGTAATTAACTCATATAACTGTGAGGAAGTAAAAGAAAAAAGAGAGGGCCTTAACCTCTCTTTTTTCATGCCTTCTTTTTAGTATTATTTTTTGTAATACTGAAAGCAAAAATATATCTCTTCTTTTTGAAGGATAGATATATTCTCATATAACTGTGGTTAGAAAGTAAAATATACTTCCTAAAAGAAAAAACTTCCATTAGGAAGTTTTTATAGTATAATTGAAAAAAATTATAAATCAAATAAAAATATATAAATAGTATATAGGGATTAATGACTTCAAATTCTATATTCTATCTCTTTACTTACAAAATCCTTATCACGACCATATTTAAGTCTAGAAAGCTCCGTATAAGCCTTAGCTAGTTTGTCATCTCAAGTTTCTAGGTATGGATTAACAGGGATAATAGAAAAAGGATTAGTAGGTTGGTTGTCTACTGAAAGCTTCATTGTAGCTTTGAATTTGTCCATATTTACTAAATCCTGTTCTGAGAAAGTAGGAGCATAGTACTTAGCCATAAACTCTCAATCATCAGGTCAGATTTTGTAACTCATAACAGTTCAAACATTACCAAAAATAGCATTTTTTAAATTTAAGCTAGATTTAGTTAAAGCATCACTTTGCTCTAGTTGAGATAAGTATTGGTGAGCTACATTTAGACTCAGTCTATATTTTCTAGCCTCTGATAAAATTGATTCAATACTATCAGTTACATAGTTTTGGAACTCATCTATATATAAGTAAAAATCAGTTCTTTCTTCCTTAGGGATTTTATCTCTTCTCATGGCAGCCATTTGTATTTTTGATACAAGCATCATACCAAGAAGTTTTGAGTTAAGATCACCAAGCCTTCATTTAGAAAGATTTACTATTAAGATCTTTTTGTTTTGCATTATATCTAGAATATCAAAACTAGATTTTACTTGACCAATTATATTTCTCATCATCTTGTTTGTAATGAATTGACCAAATTTAGCTGCAAAATATGGGATTATTTCTCATTTCTCTCTATCTCACATAGAAGCATAAGTCTTTTCCCACCAGTTTTTTACTATAGGATTTTTTACATGTCTAACTCTATCTTTTTGGAATTCTTGATCTGTAAACAATCTAACAACATCAGTAATAGCCCCACCTTGAGGGTAATCCATAAGAGTTAATACAGCATTTCTGAAGTAGTCTTGGATTCTTGGACCAAATATCTCATTACCAAAAAGCTTGATCATGATATTTAGAGCATCCATAGCTACTAATTCTTTTTCTTCTTCAGTTTCAGCTTCTAGTAAGTTTAACCCCATTGGTCTATCAAGATCAGAAGGATCAAAAATAATTACATCATCAGCTCTTTCTCTTGGGATAAAAGGTAGTAAGTCTCTTGCAAGATCTCCATGAGGATCTATTATACAAACTCATTCTCCATTTTTGAAATCTTGTCTAGCCATTACTTGAAGTATACTAGATTTACCTGTACCAGTTTGTCAGATTACATAAAAGTGTCTAAATCTATCTTCTGTTTTCATTCTGATTTCTTTTTTCACTCATCTATGAACATTATGACCTAAAAGTAATCATTCTTTTGGAACACTTGAAGGAGCTTTAACTATTTTGAAGTTTTGCCATTTTATTTCAGGAGTATTGTTATATTTTATATGAGGAAAATGGAATAGGGAAGCTAACTCTTCAGTATTTAAAATCATTTTTTTAAGATACCAAGGTTTTGTAAAAAATCTAAAAATACAACCTTTTATTAGTTTTTTCTTATTATGTCTTAGGGTATTTGTAAAACCATTGAAGTCTGGATATGAAAATTGAGTAAAAGATGAAACTATATTGGTCAATTCATTATCTACCATAGTTTTATCATTTCAAGTAGTAACTACTCTTATTACAACTTCAAAACCTGTTTTATCTCATTTCTCATCAACAGTCTTAGCTCTTTCTTGAGTTAAGGCTGAAGTATTTTCATCAGAGCTAGGTGTTTTATTTTCTTCTTCTGGATCAGAGAAAAAGATTCAAAATATTCAAATAATTAACTTAAAAGGGTTTAGTGTAAATAAATCATTTTTTCATTTCATTATAGCACTACTAGCTTTACTTGATTTATTTTGCCAATTGTCTTTTATAGGTTTTAACATTACTTGAACCATAGCTGATTCATCCTCAGATAGTTTAGATAAAGCATTTGTGATATTGTTTATTGGATCTGATTCTAGTTTTTGATAAGTCTTAATAGGGAAGTAAAAATCCTTTACAGTATTTAGGTATGTAGCTTTTGCATACTTTCTTTCTTTAAAAATATTTATTTCTGTAGTTTCTTCAATTATTGCATCAGTATAAAATGAATTTATTTGTTTTTCAACTAAGTACTTATAGTTTTTAGGAATTACTACATAGAAATATATTTGATCTTTATGAGCAATATATTCTAGACTAATTGTATCTTGACCTAAAATCTTTTTCAAAATAGTTCTTGAATAAATTGATTTTAAAGAAGCATAAAGCTGTTCTGCTAACCCTATCATTTCTTTGAAATCCTTAGTAGTTTCCTTTTTTTCATCTAAATCACTATCCTTTTTAGGTAAAGTAACTTTTAAAAAGCATAGATTTAAAGTTCTTCTATAAGCAGCCTTTTTTCTAAGAACTTTTACAAACACAAAAACAGCTATACAAATAGCTATAATTACAGATATTATTACAATCCAGTTGTTCATTATTAATTATATTTATTATTAATTTCTTATATTATATCATAAAAATAAAAAAAATAAAAATAATTTGTAAAATAAAAATAAAGAGTATTATAATAATAGTAATAATAAATCTTAAAATATAAAAATGATATTACCAGAAGTAACAATTTATTCTGATGGATGAGCTAGGCCAAACCCAGGTCCAGGAGGGTATTGAGTAGTATTAGAATATAAATGAATAAAAAAAGAGTTTAGTGGTGGTTATAAGATGACAACAAATAATAGAATGGAGTTGACATGAGTGATTGAAGCATTGAAAAAATTGAAGAAAAAGTCTAGGGTAGAAGTTTATACAGATTCTCAGTATACAATAAATTGAATAGAAAAGTGATGGGCAGAAAACTGGAGAAAAAATAACTGGATGAGAACAAGTAAACAAAAAGCAGTAAATCATGATCTATGGGAAAAACTACTAAAAGAGTTAGGTAAACATGAAGTAAAATTTTATTGGGTGAAATGACATAGTGGACATGAAGAAAATGAAAGATGTGATGAGTTGGCAACTGAAGCTTTAAGCTGAAAAAAACTCCTAGAAGATAAGTGATTCAAAGTAGATGATAGTCAAATGAACTTACTAGAAAAACAAAGAGAAAAAGAATTAATAAAAGTACTAAATAGTGATCTAAGTCCTGAACAAAAAAAGATGAAGGTAACTAAAAAGTGACAAGGGTGCAAGAAGTGCTGAACACCAGTAGAAAAAAAGATACCAAAAAAGAAAAACACCAGCAATAAAAGCTATTATTATAAATATTATCTATCATGCCCATGATGTAAAACAATGTATATGGTTGATGATGCAAAGGTTATGCTATAGCATAACCTTCCGTAGGGGCAGACCTTGTGTCTGCCCTCCAAAAAATATATTCCCAGAATATATTCCCAAAAAATATTCCAAAAAATATAAATTAAAATAAAAAAAATGATAGAAGCAATAGATAACAAAATTAATTCAAAGAAAAAATTAAAAATCCTAAATTTTTATTCTGATTGATGTCCTCCATGTCATACCTTTATGCCAAACTTTTTAGCTGCAGAAAAGACATACTGAGAACATTTTGATTTTATAGTAGTAAATGTAGCTAAAAATATGTGATTAGCTGCAAAATTTTGAATAAGATGAACCCCAACAGTAGTTATATTAGATTGAGATATTTTGGTATATAATCAAGGCTGAGTTCCAAATTGAGCTGATTTAAAAAAGATAATGCTACAACTTATTTGATAATTCTTTGTATTTCATCCTCTTTAAGTAAAGGGGATTATAGGGGATTTTATTTGATAATTAAATAATTATGACAAAGTTAAATAAAATGATAATAATACTGGTACTTGTAATAGTATACATAGCTTTAAAAAACTATATTCCTTATGGAAATATAGTATTGTATCCTATAACTCTACTTGTAACATTTTTACATGAATTATGACATGCTCTTTGAGCTTTACTTACTTGATGAGTTGTTGTGGAGATAGATGTAAGTACAGATGGAAGCTGATATGCTGTTACTTGAGGAGGGTGGAGACCTATAGTACTTATGTGAGGGTATATATGAAGTGCTGTATTATGAAATATACTATTGTATATTGGTTTCAAAAAACATAACTGGGCTCAATTTATTATATATTTCTTAGCATTATTAATGATTTTTACTGCTTTTGTATGGTTTAGTTCTATGCTTACAACAGTATTGTTAATTATATCTTCTATGTGATTTATAATTCTTGCTTTTATTTTTAAATATGATCATTATATACTACAGTTTTTATGAGTAGCTTCTATATTGTATATAATGGAGGATTTCAATATGTGACCAACATCAGATTTAGCAAAATTTTCCGAAATTTTTATAATTGTTCCTCAGTTTGCATGGATGTACATTTGGTTATTTATTGTGATTTTGATTACATGGAAAAATGTAAAAAGTATATTAAAAGAGGATAAAAATATTTTAATAAAAAACTAAAATATGCTAAAAAATAAATATATAAATGATTATAGGATTTCTGATAACCTACTTCATAATCAAAACTATGTACTTAGTGATAGAGTAAAATTTACTACTCTAATAGAATATTTTCACAGGAGAGATTCTTTGTTTTTTCCTTTAAATATCATTTTTTCACTTTTTAAACAAATAATACTAGCTTGAGCCTATAAGTTTTATAATAAAGATAAAGATACTATTTTCAGAATAATTATTCACCTACTTTTAACTTTATTTTTAGCACCAATTTTATTTATCAATTTTTGGTGATATTTTGTTATATTTGTTTATTTCAGCTATCTACTAAATGATGCACTAGAAGACTTTAAGTTATCAGATTTACTTGTTTTATGACTCAGTGAAAGAAGACTTAGCTCATGAGAGGATTTTTCAGATAGCCTAATCACCAAAGAGTTTGTTTGAGAGTCAGTAAACATCAACAATGCACAAGTAATGATTAAGTCATTAATATACAGTCTACCAATAAACCTAATAATTTATTTACTGTTTTTTATCTAGTAATCACATGCAAACAAAAACCAAGAAAATATACTCTGAAAACTTTATGAATTCCCAGAATTATATTTTAGGGAAGGGAGAAAAAAAGAAAGTTCTTTCTAAGTTTTTTATGGAAAGATTATTGCAATTGATATATAATAAAATACCAAAAATAATTTCAATTATATATATTCTTTTTTTAATAAGTATTGTTGCAATTTTTCTTTTTATTTGATTTAGTTTAATTATTAATTCATTCACTTATTTATTAACAGTTTCAATCCCAACAATTATTGTAATGATGATATTATTATGATTTTTTATACTTTTATTTATAAAACCTTTAGCACAAAATATATTTGATTTTTGAAAAAATCAAGAAATACTATCATTAAAGAATTATTTTTTTGTTAAAATAAATATTTGGATAAATTTTATTTTATGGTTTGTTTCTTTAATGTATATAACACCAGATATTTATAAACAAACAACTTTTTGAATTTTCTTTACAATATTATTTTTTTTACATGATGATAAAGTAAAAACAATTTTTGAAAAAATTAATGTTAATTTTATTACAACTATTTTTTCACCAGTATTTTTTATATGAATAATATTTACATGAATTTATTATTATTTATTTTCAAATAAAAAAGATTTTATTACAAATAAACAAAAACCAAACTCAAAAATACTAAAAAAATTTGAAATACTAGAAAAAAACTATGCTATAAATAAATATTATGAGATAAGTATGAAAAAATAAAATTAAGTGTTAAAAAATTATTATTTAATGATTATTAAGTGTTAAATTTTTATGTTAAAATTAAAGAATACTGTTAAAAATTTGATTTTATTCTTAATTATGATATAATATATATAATATTTTATAAATGTATATTATATGATTTTTA
>CAYFPB010000064.1:0-7999 GCA_964344895.1 uncultured Candidatus Peribacteria bacterium
CTAAGTATTATTTTTTGTTATTTTTTCACGCTGGAAAGAAAATGACCAAAAAAACTTGATTTTTTTTGAAAATTGTATAAATTGCAATCATATAGTACTTTTTTAATGTAGTATGTTTAAAATATTAGGGAAAGTATTTAGATTTTATTATGATTGATTAAGAAATCTAACACCTTTTTGAAAAAAACTATGGAAATTGCTAGGAGTAAAGGTAATTATTCTTGTAGTTTTTGCATATTTTATTTTTCCAAATATTTTGAATGAGTATTATGATAATGATACAGATAGGGCAAAACATGTAAGTAAAGAAATTTTAAATCCTAACCAGTAGTTTTTTATGTTTGAAATGAGCCTTGTAGATTGGTCTAGAGCTCAATTTGCTTTAACTGCCATGTATCATTGGTTATTTGTACCGTTTACTCTATGAGTAACATACATAATAGCTATAATGAATACCATATACTATTTTAAAAGAACAAAGTTTTGGGAAAAAACTGTTAGGTTTTGGACTAGGATTTTTGCAGTAAATTTTGCTATATGAGTCGCTACATGAATAATACTTGAATTTGAATTTTGAACGAACTGGTCTAATTATTCCTGGTTTGTTTGAGATATTTTTTGAGCACCATTAATGCTGGAATGAATAACAGCATTTATATTGGAGGCTACTTTTTTGGCTGTAATTTTGATTTGATGGTGAAAAGTAAGTAAGGGATTTTACTTAGCTTCAGCATGGATTGTAGCTATATGAGGTAGTTTATCAGCTACATGGATACTTGTAGCTAATGCTTGGATGCAAAATCCTATTTGAATGCATTTTAACCCTGATACAATGAGAAATGAAATGCTTAACTTTTGGGAAGTGTTTTTCAATCCAGTAGCAATAGTAAAATTTTCACATACAATTGCTTCAAGTTTCACTTTAGCTTCAGTAGTAGTAATATGAATAAGCTCTTATTATTTATTACAAAATAGACAGAAAGTATTTGCTTATACAAGTATAAAACTAGCTGCAATTTTTTGATTTTTCTGAGTTTTTGCAACGGTTATTACTTGAGACCTGTCTTGAGAAGAAGTGGCTTATAAGCAACCTATGAAACTTGCTGCAATAGAATGACATTTTCATTGAGAAAAATCAGCTTGATTCAATGTTTTAACATGGTTTTGAGATAGAAATGAAGATGGTATCTATGAAATAAAGTGGAATCTTCATGTACCACATGCACTTAATTTAATAGTACACAAAGATACTACAACATATATTCCATGAGTATATGATTTATTATATTGAAATAAAGAACAAAAAATTGTATGAGCTGTTGATAGAATAGATAATTGAAAAAAAGCAATACAAGCATTAAAGGATTATAAAATGTTTAAAGATCAATGAGATCTTTTTAGAGCAGATGAATCACTTGAAATTTTTAGGATGTATGAAAAAGATTTTTGATATTGATATTTTGACAAAAATAATCTTTGAGAGTTTGTTCCAAATGTACCACTTTTGTTTTATTCATTTCGTTATATGGTAGCTATAGGTTTTTTCTTGTTTTTATTTTTTATACCAACAATGTATTATCTAGCAAAAAAAGGAACTTTAGAAAAACATACAAAACTTTTAAAGTTAGCTATAATAATGATACCTTTGACTTATATAGCTTCAGAATTATGATGGGTTGTAGCTGAGGTTTGAAGGCAACCATGGGTTGTAAATGATGTATTACCAACAAAAGTTTGAGTTAGTTCTGCTAGTACTACTACTGTAATGTCAACTTTTTTCTGATTTTTATTTATATTTACTATACTTTTAATTGCAGCATTGAAGATTGCTATTGCTGAGATAAAAAAAGGTCCTGGTATTTGAATTAAAACTAAATAATTACCCCCTTGTAATTAATTAAAAATCCCCTATAATCCCCTTTAATAAAGGGGATGAAATACAAAAATTTATATTAATTAATATATAATATTATATTATGTTTGATGCATTTACATTATATGATTTTCAGCAGTATCTTTGGATGATAGTTTCATTTATATGAGCTTGTCTTGTGTTTATGTTGTTTGTCCAATGATGACAAGTACTGTCTTTGATTTTATCAAAAAATGAAAAAGAGAAAACAGAGATTTTAAATATTATTTCTAAAAGATATGAGATAACTTTTACAAACTTAGTTGTGTTTGGTGGTTCTATGTTTGCTGTATTTCCTCTTTTTTATTCTACTAGTTTTTGAGGAGCATATTATGTTTGGTTTGCTATATTGTTTTTATTTATTATAGAATGAGTTAGTTTTAAATATAGAACCAAAATGAGTAATTTTTTATGAAATAAAACTTATGAAATATTCTTATTTTTAAATTGATTTTTAGCTCCACTTCTATTATGAGTTGCTGTTGCTACATTTTTTACATGATCAAACTTTTTAGTTGAAAAACAAAATCTTATTGCTATATGAGAATGAAGTCTAACTATTTCTTCATGGACTAGTCCTTTTCATGGTTTAGAGGCTTTATGGAATAGTTCTCAATGAGCGTATATTACAAATATCTCTCTAGGTATGACTTTAGTTTTTTCTTCACTTATATTAGCAGCTTTAAATTTAATAAAAAATGTATCAAAAAGAAAAAATATTTACAAAAGAGCAAAAAGGAGTTTATACTTTAGTGTTCCTGTTTTTCTATTATTTTTTCTGATTTTTATTTTTAAATTATTAACTATTGATTGATTTGCTTATAATCCATCAACAAAGGAAATATATCTAGAAGCATATAAGTATTTAAACAATTTTATTGAAATGCCTCAATTTTGAATCTTGTTCTTAATATGAGTAGTATCATTTGTATCTGGAATAGTTTTATGATATTTTGACAAGGGAAGAGTATGATTTTGGACATCTTGAGTATGATTACTATTTGTAGCTTTCTGTCTATTTTGTATTTCATGATTAAATAATACAGTTTTTTACCCATCACTTACTGAAATTTCACATTGATTAACTATAGAAAATGCTAGTTCTAGTTTATATACACTAGAGATAATAGCTTATTCAACATTTTTTATCCCATTTGTATTTATGTATATCTCATATGTATGGAGTAGTTTGACTAAGGTTGTTGTTGAGGAGGAGTATTAATAAAAGAAAAATCACCGCAAAGCGGTGATTTTTTTTGGGTTCTAGCTATTACCACTTGAAAGGTATACAAATCTATACCATACAACAATAACAACTGGAATACTATCAATAAGAAATACAGTAATCAAATCTTCTGGCATTGGTGGTCTTACAGCAAGTACACCAAATATAGTTAAGAATAATGCTTTACCTAATAATAACATACGGTCAGCTGAAATTAAACTCTGAGCTTGACTATCTAAGTTTTCACCCATACTACTTAAAGAAAGTTTATAATCCTTTGGTGCCCACATTTTGAACCAAATACCAATATGATAATAAGCAATAAATGCAATTTTAATTATATTGGTCAATAAATCATTATTACCTACACCATATATTGCAGTAACACAAAATGCTGTTAAAATTGTTGCAAAGCTAAAGTTTGTAGCTCTACTACTAATAATATATAAGTTACCACAATATTCTTGAGATACATTTTTACAATTTTCTTGTATTTTTTGATCCTTTCTCCACCAAAATAACCACCATGTACCATATAGATAGACTGCTATAAAAAGCATTTGTATCCAAGGCTGTATAACTCCTAAACTTAAGAACTCATGCATATTGTCTCTCCTAATAATTTTGAAGTACATATCTTATACTTATAAATTAATTTTTGTAAATAGATTTTTTTTGTTTTTATTTTTTTAGTATGATATAATATTAATATATTTATATATTAACTATTAAAATATGACTAAAAATACAGTACATCTTGTTATCATTGGTGGTGGTTTTTGAGGTTTAAGAACTTTTTATAACTTAGCTTGAAATAAAAATTTTGATATTACAGTTATAGATCCTAGAGAAAAACACTTAATGAAGCCGGTTATGCCAGAAGTTGCATATGAAGGTAAAGATATTGAAGAAGCTCAATTTGAAATAAAACCAATTATTCAAAAAAAAGGTCATAGATTTATAAATGATTCTGTAGAAAAAATAGATCCTAAAACAAATAAACTTGTAACAAAAACAGGATTAGAGATTTCTTATGATTATTTACAAATATCATCATGAGCATATAAAGACTTTGGTGCTATAAAAGGTTTAGAAGAATATGGTTACAGTGTATGTGATGATACTCATGCTCCAAAATTAGCTGAGGCTTTAAAAAACTTTAAAGGAGGTAAAATCGCTATTGGTTCAGCTAAATCAAATTGGGGTAAAAGAGTAGATGCTCCAGATTGGTGGGCTCCATGTGAAGGTCCTATTGGTGAATCTATGTTTATGATTGACTATTACTTAAAACAAAATGGTCTTAGAGATAAAACAGAAATAAATGTATTTACTCCAGGTGAAATATTCTTTGAAGATATTGGTGATGATATCAGATGAGCAGTTGGATGATTAATGGGAGCAAAAAATCTAAACTTACATCTATCAAAAGTAACTACAGAAGTTACAGATAATAAAGTAAAATTTGAAGATGGAACAGATCTAGATTCAGATTTAACAATAATGATTCCAGTATATAGAGGTCCAGATTTTATTAAAAACTCAGGATTATGAGATGAAGCTGGTATGTTACCAACAAATACTCAAATGAGACACCTAGATTATCCTAATATATTTGGTGCTTGAGATGTAAACGCAATCACAATGCCAAAACTAGGACACTTAGCTGTTATGGAGGCAGATATTGTTACAGCTGTTTTAAAAAATGAAGTATGAGATAAAGTAATTGTTCCAGAATACAAACCAGAAATTCTTTGTATAATGAATATGGGATGACTCGAAGCTTGAGTTGTACTTACAGATCTAAAATTAGGAGGAAAATATGATCTAGTATGGCATGGTATGAAAAAATGAATATTCAAAAGAATGTTTGATGCTTACATGATTAAAACAAAATGACATGTACCACCACACTTTTGAATCAACTTATTCAAAAAAATGGTTAAAATGTTTGGTATGGGTAAAAAATAAAAATAAAAAATCAGAAAACTTTCAGTTTTCTGATTTTTTATTCTACATTAATTACTTGTATACTTGGAGTAATTTCTTTTTTCTTGTTGATTCAATATATAACAACAATTTGATCTCAGTGTTCTAGTAATTCTTTTTGTTTAAGCATTTCTATTGCAGTATTTATGTTTTCCATTTTTGATTTTTTCTCTATTACAAAACTTTTTAAACCAAATAAGATAGTAAGTTTTTTTAATATAGAATCTGAATAAGTGAAACTAAATACTGGAAGTTTTGGTTTGAAGGCAGCAGCACTTCTTGCTGTGAATCAAGCTCATGAGAAAAGTATGATTGCTTTTGTTTTTAAGCTTTCTGCTGTAAAAATTGCATTTTTGATAAGTAATTTGTTTTTTTCTTCTTCTCAACCTAAGTTTCTTGTAAACCATTTATGTTTATATTTTACTTGAGTTTCTGAGTATTTTACAATACTTTTCATTGTTTTTACAGTTTCGATAGGGTATTTTCATGCTGCAGTTTCTCAAGATAACATAACACAATCAGCTTCTTGCATTACAGCATTAAATATATCAGTTACCTCAGCTCTAGTAGGAATAGGGTTATGAGTCATTGTTTCAAGTATTTGAGTAGCTACAATGAAAAATTTTCAAGCCTCTTTACATTTGTCAGCAATCATTTTTTGAATAACAGGAAGACTTTCATATGGAACTTCAGCTCCTAAGTCTCATCTAGCAATCATTATTCAGTCAGATTCTTCAATTATTTCATCTAAATTATCAAGAGCTTCTTGGTTTTCTATTTTTGAAATGATTTTTATATCTTCAGGAGCATTAAGGGTTTTTAAGTAATCTCTTAACTCAATAATATTTCATTTATTTCTAACAAAACTCAAAGCTATAAAATCGGTACCTATTCATACAGCAAATTTTATATCTTCTTTATCAGTATCAGTTATACCAGGTAAGTGTATTTTTACACCAGGTAGATTTATATGTCTTTTTGATCAAATAGAGTGTTTATTTAATGCTTCACATACTAATTCTCCAGGTTTTTTCTCAATAATTAATGCTTTAAGTAATCATGTATCAATATCAACTATATTTCATACCTCTAAATCACTTGTAATATATTCATAATCACTTACTATAACTTTTCTATTTTCACTATTAGTTATATCTTTTTCAGAAGCAAGGGTAGTTAATATAAAAATTTCATCTTTTTCAAGGTCAATTTTTTCTTCTATATGTTTTGTTCTAATCTCAGGACCTTTTGTGTCTGTTAATATACCTAAATTAGTTTTTCATTCAGAATTTAACTCTTTTACATTACCTATTAATTTTTTAAAGTATTCATAGTTTGAGTGAGAGTAGTTTACTCTAACTACATTAGCTCAGTTATCATACAATTCTTGAATTTTTTCTTTATTATCAGTTGATGGTCAAATTGTTGCAATTATTTTAGTTTTCTTTAATTGTTTCATTTACTATTATTTTAATATATAAAAATTAGAGCAATATTTTAATCAAAAATCACAAAAAAGCAAAATTAAAATTGACTTTTTGAGAAAAAGCATATACTACTTCACGTTATTTTATTAATTTTAATTAAAATATGTTAGATTTTCATAGTAAATTTTTAGATTCTCAAGAAAAGTATTTAAATGAAAAAATTTTAGTTTGAGGTGAAATGGTAAAAAGAAAAGATTTAACAGAAGAACAACAACAAGCTATATCTGAAGAAGAAAGTTTTTGTAAAGCAATTAAATTTTCTCAAATGTATGGAAAATTAACTGTTAAGGATATATTGGATGTTAAATAAAAAAAGAATTTAATTTTTTAAAAATTAAATTCTTTTTTTATTTGTTCTAAAATTTCATCTTCTACTTCTTTTAGAGATTTTTCACTAGTGAATCAAGAAGCTTGTTTATGTCATCAGCCTCAGAAAAATCATGAGATTAGGGTAGAATCAATACTCGGAGTTGATCTAAAACTTGTTTTTATGGAATTATTATCTAATTCATATGAAATAAAACATATTTCAATTCATTCAATATTAGCTAAAAACTCAGATATTAATCATGTAATATCTCTATCACTTGTATTTGTTTTTGAAAACACTGTTTTTGGAATAGCTGCCCATGATACTTTTCAGTTCTCTGATACTTTTAGATAATTAGCAAGTACTTCTCACCATAGTTTTGATTTATTAAAAGTCTTTTTTTTGTAAAATTCATAGTATGGTGTTCTAAAATCAGCTCAATATTCCATTAATTCTGCTGTTACTTTATGAGTATTACTAGTTGTGTTTGAGTTATAAAATGCATTTGTATCAGTATATATTCATGATAAAAGGGAAGTAGCTATGTTGTTTGTTATGTGATTTTCTAATTTTAGTTCTTTTATTATCTCAAATGTTAATTCACAAGTTGATGAAAAATGAGGATCAATTAAATTGATAGTTCAAAATCAAGAATTTGTTTTATGATGATCAATTACTACAAAATTAGTATTATTAAAGATATTAGTATTCTTTTCATAAGTCTTTCATAATTGAGCTACACTAGCAGCATCAAAACTTATAATTAAGTCTGGATTATATTCTTTTAAGTCTAGATCTGGATTTATGATATCATTTGAACATAAAAATGAAAAAATTTTAGGAGTATTTTCATCATTTACAGCTTTTACTTCTTTGTTTAGTTTTTCTAAGATTCTATAAAAAGCTGATAAACTTCAAAAGGCATCCATATCCATTCTTATATGATTTATAAGTAATATTTTATTAGATTTTTCTATTAAATCTCAGAATTTATGTATATTTTTAATCATATTATAGTTTTTAGTTGTAAAAAATGATAGATTATTATATTTTTATTTTTTATTAAGTCAAATTTAAGA
>CAYFPB010000065.1:0-7869 GCA_964344895.1 uncultured Candidatus Peribacteria bacterium
ACTCTCATAGTTGTTTATATTGTGTACCTGCAAAGCTTGGTGGTAGGTTTTTATAACCATCATATGCTAGTTTGTTTTGTGCTATACATTCTTCAAATGTTAGATCTTCTGAACATATTATACTTGGGGCTGCTAAGATTGTTAAATCATTCCCTTTTAATACTTTTAACATTTGTCCGTTATAGTTTCAGATTATTCTTGCTGTTGCTAGTGTTTCTCAGGCATTAGCTTTATTTGAGTTACCTAGAGCAAAGTCTGTTGTTTCTAAAATTCAACCTAGTTGGTATTCTTTTCTAGAATTTGTTACACTATATGTATACTCTTTATCTGTTGTTGGATCTACTGGTTTTTTATCCAGTCTTTCTACAACTCTAAATGTATTTTCTCAGAAAGCACCTTGATTCCAGGCTTCTGTTGTTCCACTATATGTTACTGCTGTAGCATTTGTTGGTTCTGGATATTTCCCTGCTTCCACCATAAATAATTCTAGAGATGATTTTATTCTACTCATATCTGATATACGAGCTGAGTCTCTTGCTGATTTAGAATATCATTGTAAACTTATAAAAGCTATAAGTCATAAAATTGATAAAATAGTAATTACTACTATTAATTCTACCAATGTGAATCATTGTTTTTGTTTTTTTGTTATCATAGGTATATAATTATAATGTAAAACTCCCCCTCCCCTTACGGGTATCCCCCTCAATGAGGGGGAAATTATTTAGTCTCCCTCATTGAGGGAGATGTCACGGTAGTGACAGAGGGAGTAAAAAAATAACAGTAATAATTTACTGTTATTTTTTGGTTTTGCAAGTTTATTTTTCTAGTTTTTTACAACATTCATTATTATATATTTTTCATTCTATATCCTCCATAAATCTGATATATAGTTTTGGTGTAATTATTTCCTTATTATATAAATCTTTTATTACTTTTTCTTCTAGTTTTAATAATGATTTATCTATAAGTACTGATTCCATTTTATTTATCTTATCTTTATATTTGGCAAAAAGTTTCATTCTTTTTATATCTGCTTTTTTATTTAAATCAGCGTACAAATCAATTACTTCATCAAAAACACTTTTGTCAAAAGGAAAATCTATTTCTTTTAAAGCTTTTAAGTCTTTTATTACTTTTCTTGTAATAACAACCCTAGTTCTATTTCTAATATAACTATCAAACTCTGTAAATCATTTATAATAAAACCATGTTACAAATCTAGAAAATATATCATATTTATTTCTTCTATCAGCTATTTTTTCAAGTAAGCAATGGTTATACTCTACTCTTTCTGATTGAGTTTCTATTTTTCTAAGTATATATTTAAAATTTGCTTCATTTATTTCATTATAATAAAATAAATCTTTTAAATATTGTTTTTCCATTCATAATGCATGTAGTGATATTGCTTTTTTAACAAGACTTTTACCATTATTTCATAATAAACTTTTGATATTATCTTTAGCTTCTCTTAATTTTTTATTATATTTATCAGTTAAACTATCAAATTCTGTTTTTGTTAAATAAAACTTTTTAAATAGTATTTCTAATTTTTGAATTATTTGTAAATTGGCTAATATTTTTGATTCTTCAAATTTAAATTTTTCTAATTTATGTAATTTATCTACTCATAATTCCTTCATTATAAAAGTAGTAAGTGGAGCTTTCACAAGTAGAGTAAACATTATACTTCATATAGTTAAAACTAATAAAAAGTCTTTAATAGAAAAACTATAATACCATCATACTGAGCTTTGAAAAGCTAGCATCTTATCATATCATGGGTCTCATACTCCTGGTATCATTAAAACCATCATCATAGCTAATGCTCACCCTAGACTTCACCATGATAATAGTATTATCCAATTTTTTGGTATTTTTTCTTCTAATTTAAAAGTATTTATAAAAGATATAGATATAAATACTGCTATCATTCTAATTACAATTAGAGATAATATAACTATAGTTATTGGTAGAATAAAATCTGAAAATACTACATCTACACTTGATAATATTAATCCCATCAGAATAAAAACTATTGAGTTTGATACAAAAGCAAAAAAATCCCAGAATTTTTGCATATGCACTTCTACTCTTGGTGTTATTTTATATCTACCATAGTTTCACATCACTATTGCTGCTATCACTGTAGATATTACTCATGATATTGGTAGAAAACTATAATGATGACTTATTAACTCAGCTAGTATAAAAGTAATATGAGCAAGTAGCATTGTTAGTACTATTTCTACTTCTTCATTATTTTTTATATATCATATTGTTTTACTAAATAGTACTCATGTAAATGCTCAGAATGCTATTCATCAAAATATCATAGACAAAAACTTAACTCCTCATTCTAGATAAGTTGCTGTGCTTATTATTTGTCATTCAAGTATTATTCATAATATAACCAAAAATAATGCTACTGCTGTTCAGTCATTAAATAGGCTTTCTCATTCAAATAGTATAGTCAGTCTTCTTGGTGCTCATAATGTTTTAAATATAGATAATACTGCTACTGGATCTGTTGCTGAAATCAAAATTCAAAACATCAAACATACAGTAAATGGTACATGTATCCATATAAATGGCATCACAAAATACATCACAGTAGCTAGTAATAATCATGATATCACTAATCAAAACACAGCTAAGGCTGTTACTGCTTTTATATTTTTTAGTAGGTTTCTATATTTTATATTATATGCTGATTCAAATAATAGTATTGGCAAGAATACAAAGAATAATAGTTCTGGTGTTAGTTTGAAATCATCTATAAAAGAGAAAAACTCTATATTTGAAATGGGTACCAAAAATAGCCCTATTATTACTAATAATACGGTATATGGAAAGTTTATTTTTTTACTTAATATGTATGTAAAACTACATACTGTAAGCAAAAATATAACTGACAAGGTTTGTGATAAAAAAGTTATCTCTTCCATTTTTTTATTTTTGTTTGTTACCAGTTAAATCCTTCATTTCTTCAGGTAATACCTTATAACACTCCTTAGCAATATCTAAATCAATATATCATTTTACATAATATCTTCTTAAATCACTTTCTTTAATTCATCAAATAGAAAGTTTATCAATCCACTCAGGAAGAGTTCAATCTTTTCTTCTAAAATCATTTTTATCAAATTTCATATTTATTAATCTTTCATCACTACATTGAGCAATTATAACATTTTGCATTTCTTTAATTCAATAATCAAAAATTTCTCTAGTTATTAATCATTCACTTAAGAATAATTCTAAATCTTCAAATCTAAAACTACCTCATTCAATTAATATTTCTATTCATTTTTTAGTTTCTGGGTCATTAAATTTTAAAGAAACTAGTTTATTTGAAAAATCGGCATAAAAAATAATATCTTGCCAAGCTTGATAATATTCAGGTGAATTAATATCTATAGGTCAGGTTTCTTTTCATCACTCTACTTTATACATATTATATAATCAATCTTCTTTTCTTTCTTTAAATCAAGCAGATTCAAAAGCTTTTCAATTTTCTACAAATGGTCTTTCTATTACATTAACTATTCAAAAAATTATTTCTCATTTTTCATTTATAAAGTACATTATATTACCATTACTTCCTTTAAAGCTAAATACTCACTCTTTAACTTTAGTTATTTCACAATTATTATCATTAAGTGTTCAATCATCAAAAGATTCTTTCAGTCATCTAACTTTAACTAACTCTAAAACTTCTCTTTCTTGTTCTTCTATAGTTTTAGGTAATTCTAATCTTAATCAATCTAATCTTGAATTTATATCATTTAAAGCATACTCAATTCATCCTTGTAATTGAGTATTTTCTTGTACTATAGGTACTGGATTATATTCTGAATCATTTATATGATTCATTTCTAAATTATCTATTGACATTTTTTATTTTTAATAATTATTTTCTATTATCTATTTTTTTGTTTATTTTTTTTGTTTCCTTACTTTTTTTCTTAATCAACTCTTCACTATTCTCTCTCAATCAATCAACATATCCTATCAATTCTTTAATTCAGTGATAGAATAACTTCTTTAACTCAATACTATAATCTCAAATATCTACTCAAAACTCAGCAGTTGCACTAGGTCACTTTATTCAAGCTACATTAGTTATCAGTTCTGAACCTGGGCTATTTTCTTTATCATACACTATTTTATTACTATCTTCATTATATCAAAATTCTTTAAATTTTGCAATAATTAATTCTTTATCTTGTTCACTTAGTGTATTATCTCTACTTAATTCTTTCTCTATCATTTGTATTTGTGCTTCTAACCCTTTGGCTCAAGGAGAATTAAATGTATAGGCTTCTTCTACTTGTCATTCATACATTGCAGTAGCTATTTGACTTAAGGCTCAACCTAGAGAATGTCACATTATTCTTAATTTTTCTCAATCTCAAAGTTCTTTAGTATTTCTTTCAACAAATTTAATTAAGTCTATAGTTTGTGTAATAGGTAAGATACCATTAAGCATTAAGAAATCTTCTCAGACATCTCTATAGTCTGTATCAACTAATCAATATATTTCACTTCAACATATAGATATATATTTATTTCATTCTTTATCTTCTAAAGCTATTGCCTGAAATCAACTAGTATCTCTATCTTTAGAGCTAGGATAAGAATCAGTTATCTTAAAATCTTTTTGTAATTCTTGTAAATAATCAGTAGTTTGGCTAGTCTTTTCTTGTTTTTGTTCTAATAATCAAGCAACTATTAATTGTTCTTCTCTAGAAATACTAGATATATCATTACTTAGACTAGCAACTTGATTATCAGTAGTGTCTATTCAAGCTAGTTTCAGAATACCTGATATATTATTATCTACTTTGTAGTCTAGGTCATAGTTATCTTTATTTTCTTTTATAAATGTTAAAAGAGTTTGTTCATCAGGAGTTAATTTATCTGGAGGTGTAGTTAATAGATTTTTTATATTTGGAAATGATAATGGGTCTAGGTTTACTTTTGTTAATTCTACTGTTCAGGAACTTGATGTTTCATATTCTCAGTATGCTAGTTCTGATATTTTGGCATATCTAATTACTTTTTCTTTTTCTGAAAACTCTTGTGTTTCTTTTTGAGAGAAAATTTCCTCCCCTGCTAGGGGGAGGTTAGGAGGGGGGCTTTCTTTTTTTTCTTTTAGCTCTTGTAGTTTAGTATCATAATCATCTATATCTAGATTTCAATTAAATACTTCTTCACATAAACCTAGTTCTTCTTCTTCACCTTTTCTATCTTGGGCTTCTTCAATTCTGCATTTTTCTATAGCTTTTTTTGACTTAGATAAATTATCAAGAAAGTCATTCATCTGTTCAGGTGAGCTTTCTTTTCTCTCGTTTGATTGCTGAGTCTCATTATGTCATCAAAGTCTATCTAGCATATATAAATTTATTTTTGTTTTTAATTTTATATTTATTATTTTATCATAAAGTTCTAAAAAAGTAAAAAAACTAAGCAAATTGCTTAGTTTTTTTTGATTATTTTACCCATAATCTTCAATTAGATTCTTCACTTTCATTAATCCGACAACCATTATATGTATGATAACTGTAAAGAACTTGGTCACCTGTACATTGATAATTTTGTAATCAATAATGTAAGTACCACTCTGTACATTGAGAATAAGTTCATCCTGTAGTAGTTGAAGCCTTTGAACAATTAGCAGATGCTGCTAGTGTTGAATCAAATTGACAAATAGGATCAAAATATGAAGTTGTTGTTCAACAACTTAACCTATATTCAGTTGTTTTTAATGTATTAATCATTGTATCTGAGAATTTACCATATCATGTTAAAGATGATAAATTTCAAGGAGTTACCTCATTAGCGTTTCTATGATTTTGATTAGCTACGTCTATTCAAACTACCAAAGTCCAACCACCTCAATCTGTTGTCATATCACAGTATACTTCAAATCATGTTCAGTCATTTAATGGATCTACCTTATATGTTCAATCCATATTTCTTCAAGCATTTTTATGTGCTAAACATGAAGACTCAGCTGATAGGCTTGTGAAATTAGTATCTTTTATCCAAACTCTTAGAGCTTGATTTGGATAAGATAATACTGTATTAGCTGAATCACACCATACATTATAACTTGGTCAAACTATAAATGATCAACAAGTTCAACAGTATTGTACATGATCAGTAAGCCAAATATGATCATAATTATTTTGATAATGAGCCCATCAAGTTCTTGTAGTACAAGTATTTCACTCTCAAATAGTTGTATATTTAGTATCATATCCTGACTGATATCATTGTAAAAAATTTGTTTTTGACTTAAGTCAGGTTACAAAGTTAGTCCAGTCTGAGTTATTATGTATTCTAGAAATATAGTCTGCATTTGCTTGTCAATCATAATGTCATGTCACTCTAAAGTGAGTTGATGGAATTGAGCTAGAGTCAATATATCAAGCTATTGTAAGTGTTGGAGCTGTATTATTTCCTGAAAAAGTTGTAACAGGATTAGTTCTACCATCATAAGCTAATACTAAAGTCCAACCACCTCAATCTTTTGTCATATCACAGTATACATCCATAGTATTTCCATCATTTAATGGATCTATTGTATATACTCAATCTGTTGCTGCTGGATTTGCTGTTTTTATTGCTGAACAGCTTGTTCATGTTGTTACTTGTGCTGGTTCTGTTGTTCATCCAAAAGTACAGTCTCCAAATGTTGATGATCCAAATACACATCATCATGTTGTTGTTGAGCTTGAAGAAGAAGTTGTTGGGGCTTCTACTGATAATTTACTAGCTGTTATCATTCAGCTGTTTACCTTGTTGTTTACTATTGCTACTCATAAACTTTCTATTGCAGTATCATCTGTTGTATCTACATTTACTAGTCTCCTTATTCATTCTCTATCTGCTATTTTCGTACTATCATATGCTGCTTTTAATTTTTCTACCATTACCTTTCTTGCTGCTTGTCAGTCTGTACTATCTTCTACTAAGTCTGATTTCTTTCATTCATAGATTACTATATCTGCTGTATTATTTACTAGATTTAAACTACTTCACTCTCATAGTTGTTTATATTGTGTACCTGCAAAGCTTGGTGGTAGGTTTTTATACCCATCATATGCTAGTTTATTTTGTGCTATACATTCTTCAAATGTTAAGTCTTCTGAACATATTATACTTGGGGCTGCTAGTATTGTTAGGTCATTTCCTTTTAATACTTTTAGCATTTGTCCATTATAGTTTCAAATTATTCTTGCTGTCGCTAGTGTTTCTCAGGCATTTGCTTTGTTTGAGTTACCTAGAGCAAAATCTGTTGTTTCTAGAATTCAACCTAATTGGTATTCTTTTCTAGAGTTTGTAACACTATATGTGTACTCTTTATCTGTTGTTGGGTCTACTGGTTTTTTATCCAGTCTTTCTACAACTCTAAATGTATTTTCTCAAAAAGCACCTTGATTCCAGGCTTCTGTTGTTCAGCTATATGTTACTGCTACTGCACTTGTTGGTTCAGGATATTTCCCTACTTCCACCATGAATAATTCTAGTGATGATTTTATTCTACTCATATCTGATATACGAGCTGAGTCTCTTGCTGATTTAGAATATCATTGTAAACTTATAAAAGCTATAAGTCATAAAATTGATAAAATAGTAATTACTACTATTAATTCTACCAATGTAAATCATTGTCTTTGTTTTTTTGTTATCATAGGCCTTGTTTTAAAAAATAAGACCACCCCCATTCCCTTCGGTCATTTCCCCCTCCTTAGTAAGGAGGGGGTTAGGGGGTGGTATAAAAAATAACAGTAATAATTTACTGTTATTTTTTAGTTTTGCAAGTTTATTTGGTCATTTTCTTTCCAGCGTGAAAAA
>CAYFPB010000066.1:0-7672 GCA_964344895.1 uncultured Candidatus Peribacteria bacterium
TTTTTTTTTTTTTTTTATAATGGGATAGATTGGATAGCAATTAATTCCTTCCTCTGTCACTAGCGTGACATCTCCCTCCATGAGGGAGACCGAAAAAGTTCCCCCTGGCAGGGGAGGAGCTATATTTTTCTCCCCTGACAAGGGGAGATGTCTGAAAGACAGAGGGGTTTTATAACATAACCTAAACAACTATGAAAAAACTACTAAAAAATTCTACAAATATAGCTTACAAAGGAATAGTATTCTGAATATTTTTCTGACTAACAGTCTTCTCAGTAGCTTATGCTGCCAGTATTACATCAACAACAGATCCAACAGTAACTAGCTGAGATTCTATCACTGCAAACTGGTATCAGGATGTTAATGATAAGTTAGGTGGTATAAGTGTGAGCGGAGGGAATGTTGGGATTGGGACTACACCAACTAATTGGTCTAGTTTAGCAACAGCTTTACAAATAGGAAATTCATCATTGCATTGATATGGAAATAATGCATATTTGACAAATAATTATTATTATAATGGTTCATCCAATACATATATCAATGATGGTTATGCTTCATCAGTTGATTTACTTCAGTCATGATGAATTCGTTTTAGACAAGCAAATTCTTGAACATCAGGAACAACTGCTAATCTTACTGAAAGTATGCGTATAGATTCATCTGGTAATGTCTGAATAGGTTTTGATACAATATATAATAATGATAGATTGTATGTGGATGGAGCAATTACGGCAGGTACAAATTGAGCAACTAATGGTTCTACATTGATACAAAATAGATATTCTGAAGCAGCTAATCGTTATACTAATGTATTATGAACCCTTTATAGCTCTGCATCTTGGGCTATAGGTAGAAGTGTTAGACCAAAATCTGGTGCAGCAGGTTATGTATCTTCTAATGAACTAAATACAGCTAAGTCTTCTTTAGAAGTTTGAAGTAACCATCTATCATTTAAAATGGCACCAAAATCATTAGTTGCAATAGGGGATGATGTAAGTATGACAACAAAATTTCATATTGACAAAAATTGACAAGTTGGAATAGGTACAACAACACCAGGTGCAAAACTTGATGTAAAAACTACAGATTGGCAATTTATAAATTTAGATCGTACAGATACGCCATATGTAGATGATATATTTAGTTTATGAGTTTCTTATTCTTCAGATACAAATGATTTTGTAACTTTATGAAAAGCATGATCAAAAGATCTTAATGTTACTGATGTTGGTAATGTATGAATCTGAACAACAACACCAGGTGCAAAATTAGAAGTAAATGGAAATATTAAGGCTAGCTACTATTCTCCATATAATATATGAGCTCAATCTACTTGAGATGCTAATTGGCGTAAATTAGGTACATTAATAACTTATTGAAGTCACTGAAGTTATATAACTGTGGAATGAACAAGAAGTTATAGTGCTTGATCAAAAATAGCAGGTAGAACACATATTATATTACGTTGAAGTAATTCTTGAACATCTTTAGAGTGATACTTTTATTGAGAAACTATGTGAAATAGTACTATTTCACAAGTTGCATACAAAAATATAGGATGAGACTATTTTGAGATATATGTAAAACCATCAGGTACATATTCAGGTTTAGAAACATTTATAAAAACATGATGAAAATGGCTAGATGATTTAGCTACAACATGATCAACTACACAACCAAGTTCAACTACTTTATTAACATCATTATTTACAGTAACAACATCAGGTACTGAAAGAATGAGAATTGATTCTTCAGGTAACGTCTGAATCTGAACAACAGCACCAAATGTTGCTCTAGATGTAAATGGATCAATAGAATATACAGGAACAATAACAGATGTATCAGATGGGAGATTAAAAGAAAATATAAAAGATATAGAAGGAGCCCTTGAAAATATAGATAAAATAAGAGCAGTATCATTTGAAATGAAGGATGATGAAGAAAATAAAGTAGAATTCTGAGTAATAGCTCAAGAATTGGAAAAAATCTATCCTGAGCTTGTAAATACAGCTGATGATGAAATGGGGACAAAGTCGGTTAATTATGTTGGGCTTATTGGACCATTAGTAGAAGCTGTGAAGGAGTTGAAGAAGCAAAATGAGGAAATGAAGGAGGAAATAGAACTGTTGAAAAATAAGTAAAAAAATACCTTTACTAACAAATAGTAAAGGTATTTTTTTATTCTCCCCCTCCTGCTAGGGAGGGGTTAGGGGAGGGGGTTATTTATAAATCCAAGGAGCAACAATATTAAGAAATATTCAACTAAGGAATAATAGTACTAATCAAATTAAAGTTGCTGTAATTCTTTTTTTGGATTCTTCTTGTAGGCTTTGATCAAGACCTCACATAGAATACATTATACCGTTAATAATGATATATAATACTCAAGCAAGTCATGCTAAGTAAGTAATATATTTAATCATTTTTCACATTAGTAGTATAACTAAATTAAATCATTTAGGAATATCACAGTAGTAATTTCATTTTTCTCACCCACATTCACTTAATAATGGTGATAAATCCATACCTATTGAAGTTCTTATTGCTCATCATTCTCAAGTTTCTTCAGCATAAGTATTAGGCATAAGACTTATATTAGCAAATGATAGGAAAGATAAAACTAAAAGTATTTTTATTATTATTTTTTTCATAGTTATATAGTTAGGCTAATTAAATCTTTTAAGAATGCATGACTAGCAAGTAAGATAACAGTAGCAATTAAAGTATTGATAATGATATTTTTTGCTTTTTTGACTTTTTCTTCATCTCAAGCAGCTGTAATAAAGTAGTATCATGCAAGAGTTAAGAAGAAAATTCAAACAGGTCATGCAAAGAATAGGGCAAGTTTTTCTAGAGTTTCAAATAGATTAGCTCAATCTGAAATTTTTCAGTTGTACATTAAGTTTTGCCATGCTTCAATGAATCATATAAATATAAGTCAAATCACAGACCAAACAATTTTGTTTTTTGCCTCAGTCATTTCTTCATCTCTTCATCTAGCCATGATCAACCTGATTCAGGCAATTACTATCATAAGTACAGCAATTGCAAAAATAGCAGTTTCAATAAACATAACAATTCAACCATTTATTGTTTCATCAAATATTCAAAGATTTACAAATATGTTTTTATTATTAGCAGTAAAGTCATTTGTATAAGTACTATTTATAGCTCAATCAATTTCCCTAGTTTCACTATCAAACATATTAAAAATAGTTCAAGGGATATTTATGAATATAAATCAAACAAGAGAGTACCGAAGTTGTCTTTTTGCTGAGCTAAGTCTTTCTTCATCACTTCACATAGACATAACCATTTGAATTCAAATGTAGACTATAAATATTACAATGATAGCAGAAATTATAAATTTAGCTTGAGTTAAAACACCTAATCATAGAGACTGAACATCTTCAGTTATATTTCAAGTACTATTAATAGTATTTGAATGATTAGTTATCTTTTCTTTTCATTGAATATCTTCTAATCATGGTACTGCTGCATTTAGATGAAAATCTCAGAATACAAAGATTGACAGAATAAATACAAGTATTATTTTAAGTAAATTTTTCATATGTAGTTTATATTTTATCTAAAAAATAAAAAAAGTTAATATTAAGTAGTTAGCAACTAATACAGTTATTCAAATAGCTATATATAAAATAATATTTTTTGCTTTTTTTAGTTTTTCTTCATCTCAAACAGAAGTTAAAACTAAGAATCAAGCATAAATTATAAGTAGAATAGTTATTATTCAAACAAATCAATTAGCCCAATCAATTATATCTACAATTATTCTAGCAAATCATTCAAGATCTGTTTTTTGTTCTCTGTTTTGACAAACATGAGAATAACAATAAGTTTCTCAGTATATAGTATTAACTAAAGCACCAGATATTCTAACAACAATAAATCATACAATAGCATATATAACTGACATTTTTCATGATTTAGCCTTCTCTTCATCTCAATTAGCACTTATTAATCTATAAAAAGCATATATCATTATAGCTAGGAATACAAAGCTTGCCATAGATTCTATTAAAGCAACAAGTGGTTTTACAATAGTATCTATAAAGTTTTTTGCCAAAGTATTATCAATACTTTTATCAAATAAGACGGCTACAAATCAGTAAGCTATTTGAGTTACAATGATTCATATGGACACCCACAGAATTCATTTTTTAAAGTTTCAAACCTCTTCTTCAGTTTTTGATGAAAATATAATTCTAATAGTAATAATTAAAAAGTATATTCAAGCTATTATAAAAAATAGGTTTTTTAAATCTTTAGCTATTCTTAAAATAGTATTATGAATACCTTTTATTCATCAAGTAGAAGTAGTAAAGTCTTTATCATTATTTTCTAATTTTTGTAAATGACTATTACTATCAACAGAACTGTTTTTAGGTTTTTCATTTCAAGTTTGAAGATTCATCTCAGCATTACTTGGATCATTAGCTGTATAAACCATAGTAGTTGTACTGCTGAATAATAGTAGTAAAAGCATAGATATTTTAAATAATAATTTCATTTGTTTATATAATTAATTAATATTTATAATATTTTATCATATTTTTTCTCTAAATACAAAAAAACTCCCCCTAAATTAGTTAATTTAGTTTTCTCCCCCTCAATGAGGGGGAATTAAAGGGGGAGTTTTTTATTCATCTGGAGCAATACCAAGTCTAGATTCTATTTCCATATCTACATATTTTTTTTTTCTAGCATATTTTTTTCTAGAGTATTCTTTAATAATACTAGCTATTTTTTCATTTTTATAATTATTATCCCGTATTGTTTTTAGATCAAAAGGTCTAGTCGTAGCATTGTCTATGTTTAGCTTACAATAAGTAGTAAAGTTTGCTATACCTATTATATCTTGTTGAGATAATAGGGGAGCATATTCTTTTTCCATATATTCAGCATCATCAGCACCTACTTTGAAACTCATAATAGTTCAGGCATTACCAAATACTGCATCTTTAATACTAGGCTTATCTCATTGTTTAGCTCAGCTTCAACCGATTTGTGCGATAAATTGGTGAGCCATAATTAGTGCTAGTTTATATTTTCTGGCTTCTGATAATATTTCTCAGAAAGTTTCAGTTGCAAAATTTTGGAACTCATCAACATACATGAAAAAATCTTTTCTATCTTCCTGTGGCATATCAGCTCTACTCATTGCAGCCATATTTACCTTTGATACAAATATAAGTCAAAGAAGTTGAGCGTTAAGTGCTCAGATTTTACCTTTAGAAAGATTTACAAGCAGTACTTTCTGATTATCCATTACTTCTCTTATATTAAAGGCAGATTTTGGTTGACCAATAATATTTCTTATAGTAGTATTTGTTATAAATGGCCCAAATTTTGAACTAAAATAAGGTATCATTTCTTGTTTTTCTCTGTCTCAAGTATTTGCATATTCATGATCCCAGAAAGATTTTACTACTGGATTTTTTATTTTTGAAGTTTTGTACTTCATAAAAGCATCATCTACAAATAGTCTAGGTACATCAATTAAAGTACCTCAATCCTCTACATCTTCCATAAGTGTTAAACATCAATTACGGAAGTAGTGTTGTATTCTTGGACCAAAAACTTCATCACCAAAGATTTTTATAAATATTTCAGTTGCATCCATAGCGGCTCTATCCATTTCTCTTTTTCTAATATCAGGATCAGTTGAAATAACTTCAAGCATATTTAATCCCATAGGCCTTTCAGTATCAGCAGGATCAAACACTATTATATCTTTAGCTCTTTCTTTTGGTGCAAAAGCAAGTACATCTTCTACTAAATCTCCATGAGGATCAATAATACATAATCAATCTCCATTCCGAAGATCTTGTCTAGCTAAATAACCAATAAATACAGATTTTCATCCTCATGATTTTCAGATTATATAATGGTGTCTTCCTCTATCTTTTTTATCAAAATATATAGGAGTTTTTTTGTTTCTATATTCATTCCATCACATAAGTACTCAGTCTTTAAAAACAGGAAATCATCCTAGTTTTCTATGTACTTTTACTCTATTACCATCTTTATCTTTTTCTTCTAAAATAGTAGCTTCTTTTGGAAATTTTAAATTATGTGGAATTGGTAATTTTTTATATTCTAACCATTTGATAATTGGGGATCTATTATAATTTATATCAGGCATATGGTAGAGAGTTGATATTTCATCTATTGAAAAGAATGATATATTTTGAAAAAATCATACTAGTTTATACTTAAAACCAAAATATCTTAAAGGTGTAAATAACCATGGGAATGCATCCTCTCTTACTTGAGGATTATCTAGGGCATTATTATATTCATCAGTAAATATTGAAGCTGCTGCAACTATTGCATGTACTCAGTCTTCAGCTCTTTTGTGATCTTTACTACTTACAAGTATTCTTATAGAAGAAGTAAAAAATGGTTGTCATGCTGCTTCTCACATGATTTTTTGTGCTTCAGTTTCAGCTTGATTAAAGATTTTATAAGCATCTCATTCACTAGCTCCAGGAGCATTATTTCAACTTGCTAATACATCATCAGGTCATTGTATCATTGATACTATAGGAGCCCGTAATAAACTTAGTATTCAAAATAGTGGTTTTTTAGTTTTTTTATATTTTCATTTTGCTACTAATGATGCAGCTTTTTTTGCTTGTTTATTGAAGGCAAACTCTGGTTTGATTACTACTTGATAAACAGCCTTATCATCTTTTGCTAGTCCCCCAAATACATTAGTAAAGTTGTTAAGTGGATCGTCTTCTAAGTATTTAAACGTTTTAATAGGATATACATCATCATTTTCTTTACCTAGTGATGCTCATCTCATAGAATATCATTTTGGTTTGATACTTATATAGTCTTTTTTATCAACTACTAAAATCTCAGCATCATTGTATATACTTGTTAAGTGCTGAGATACTAAGTTTACGTATGATTTATATGTTACTATATAAAAAGTAAGTTCGTTATTTTCATAAACTAGCTCTAAAGATATTTTTGAGTGTTTAAAAATAAAGTTTAAAAATGTATCTTTTAATCATGCTTCAGCTAGTTTATGTACAGCTTTATAAAACATACTCATCATTCCTATTTTTTCCTTAAAATCTTTTTTTGTTTCCTTCTCTTTATCTAACTTTGAATCAGCTCTTGGTACTGTTACTTTTAGGTATCTAAGATTTTTTGAATAATATAACTCAAATAAAAAACGAATAGTTTTTAAAAAAGCTATAAATAATAATATTAGTAACAAGATTATTAGAGTATAGTATAATATATCTCAAATGAAATCAAAACTAGAAGAACTAGATTGATTATTTTCAGCTGCACTACTATGACTAGGTTGTCTGTTAACTAATCCTGCATGTAAGTTTGTTGTTGTACAAACAAAAAATATTATAAATGCATTTATATTTCTCATATGTTTTTTATTTTTGTTTTTAAATTAATTTTTTAACTACTTATAATTTTATCACATAATTTTTGAAAAATAAAATATTATCTATTGACAATAATAATAAATATTTTATAAGAATAGTTTTTTATATAAAATATAAGAAAAAAACTTGAATTATCATCACTTTTTAATAGAATAGGCTTAATAGCAATTAAATGGTATAATCTCAAAAAGAGTGGATTTATTATTGAAAAATATAAAAAAAGAAGT
>CAYFPB010000067.1:0-7352 GCA_964344895.1 uncultured Candidatus Peribacteria bacterium
TTTGATGTTCCATGTTTGAGGTTCTCAAAGGTTGTATATTAAAAATACAGGTAATATATGAATTTGAACAAATACTCCATCAGAAAAACTTGAAATAAGGAATTGAAATACATTAATTAATTGAGGTTGAGTAATTAATCCACAGTTAAAATTTGCAGATTGATGAGGAGTTAAATATAGTGTAGGATTAAAAGATTCAGGAGATGAGTTTCATATATGAGCTGAGGATTTTACATCAAGTTATTTAACTATAAAGTGAGGTAATGTATGAATTTGAACAACAAGTCCTTCAGCAAAATTACATATTGAATCACAAATAGTTAATCAATCATCTCCTGATTATCCATTAATAATAGCCAATACAGATCCTAATAACATGGTAAATCAATTAGGTGGATCTTGAGTAGGAATGTTATTTAAGGTTGCAACAAATAGTTCAAGTGAAGTTGGTGCCAGTATAGCAGCAATAAAACAAACTGGTAGTGATGATGACACATCAGCAGATTTAGCATTTTATACAAGTAATAATGATACAATCTTAGATGAAGCAATACGTATAAAAAGTACAGGTAATGTATGAATCTGAACAAATGCTCCAACAGAAAAATTAGAAGTAAATGGTAATGTAAAAGTTAAAAATATATATAGTGAAAAATATAATATTAGTTCTTCTCTAGCTAATACTTGGATTACAGTTCCATGTACTAATGATTGAAATAGTCATAGTGCATACTCTATAGTTATAAAAGGTAGAGGAGATTGAAATACATATAGAACATCAATGGTTAATTATGTAGACTCTTCTTATAATTGATCTTATGTTGAAACAGTAACTGCTGCTCATTATAATAATATGCCAAACTATAATTATCAAATATATTGAAATTGAACATCAACACATTATTTACAAGTATCAGTAAATACAACAAATGTAAATTGGGATTTTACTTGTTTAAAGTTATATTAAAAAAGTGATTCAAATTTGAATCACTTTTTTTCTTTTCATAGGAAAAACTTGGTAGTAATATAGTAGAACCTAGGGTTACCTTTTAATATTTTCTTTTTATGCAAATATATTTGCTATTTTTTCTTGTTAAAATTAAGAGTGTATAAAAAATATATAAAAAGTTTTGTAAAAAATTTATTTATAGATATAGTGGTTTGAAAGTATATGATAGTTGGAAAAGTTATATAAATTTAAAATAGGAAAATGTTATAAAATCAAAGGGCTAAAGCCCTCTGTTGATAGAGAGGAACAATTTTTTAGTTGGTAGATATGAAAAAATGAAAAAAAGATTATTTATTACATGGGTAACTCATAATAGTAGATATAATGAGAAAATGAAATTATTAAAACTTAAGAAAAGTGAATGATATTATTTAAATTATGAAGATAGAATACTTATTTATAATTTAATAAATGAAGAATTAGAAAAAAACTGATATAAAAATTATATTTTGAATGTATTATCTGATCATATCCATTTAGTATTATATGCTGAAGAATATGATTTAGCTGAATTAGTAAGAAAACTAAAAGCTGCAGTATCATTTAGATATTCAAAAATAAAAAAATATACTCAAAAATGAGAATGAAGACAATCAAAAATTTGGGCCAGGTGATATAGTAAAACATATTTAGATATTGATGAACATTATAATAAAGCAGTTAAATATACATTAGAAAATCATACAAAGCATAATATAGATAGTATTTATATAACTCTCAACAGAGGGCTTTAGCCCTTTGAAGGCTATGTTATGATACTAAATTTAGCCCTTTGTAAGCTATATGTTGATATTAAAATTAGCCCTTTAAAACTATACTAGTATAATTTTCTTTAAATTTAATAATTTAAAATATATAACTATAAAAATATAGAATTAGCTAAAAAATTCAAAGGGCTAAAGCCCTCTGTTGACAAATAATACAAAAAATTAGCATATAGGAAAATTATATGATATACTATAAACAATTATAACTAATAATATCTGATGAGTTTTTTTGATATAAAATCTGTAGCAGTAGTTGGGGCATCATCTGAAGAGGGAAAAATAGGGAATAGTTTGCTGAAGAACTTGATATTTTTTGAGTGAGAAAAATATGGAGTGAATCCTAAATGAGGGGAGTATCAAGATATAAAATTTTGTGAATCAATAACTCTTCTTCCAATAGTACCAGATGTATTGGTATTTGCTATACCAGCAAAGTTTGTATTGGACTCACTTGTAGAAGCTTGAAAAAAATGAGTAAAAAGAGTGATAATTATATCAGCTTGATTTAAAGAAGTATGAAATGTGAAGCTAGAAAATGAATTGATAGAAGTAGCAAAAAAATATGAAATAGAGCTGTTAGGACCAAACTGTTTAGGATATGTTGATGTATTAAATAAGCTAAACTTAAGCTTTTGAACAAAAACACTTAGAGCATGTATATGAGAAGAATGTAAAAATATAACAATGGTCTCTCAAAGTGGAGCTATGGCTGTTGCCTTAACAGACTGGGCATTATCAAAAAAGATGTGATTTTCAAAGCTTATATCAATGGGGAATAAAGCTTGAATAGATGAAAATGATCTATTAAAACAACTAGAAAATGATGATACTACAAAAGTAATATCTCTTTATTTAGAAAGTATTGAAAAATGAGATCAATTTTCTACACTTACAAAAAAAATATCGAAAACAAAGCCAATAGTATTAGTTAAATCATGAATATCAAATAGATGAAGTAAAGCTGCTAGTTCTCACACATGAGCTTTAGCCTCAAAAAAGGAAATACTAGAGACATCATTTAAAAATTCAGGAGTACACTATACTCAGTCCTTGGAAGATTTTTTCTTGTGGAGTCAAATATTTTCTAAAGTAGATGTAGAAAAAACACCTGAAGAAATAGTTATTATAACAAATGCATGATGACCATGAGTTATGGCAACTGATCACTGCGAAAACCATAATATAGCATTAACAGAGTTTAGTGATGCAGAAAAAGAAATTTTAAAATCAGGTTTACCAGAAGCAGCTTCAGTAAACAACCCTATAGATATTATATGAGATGCAACAAGTAAAACTTATAAGATAATTCTTGAAAATCTAACAAAAATAGATAACAAAAGAGCTATTTTAGTATTACTTACAGCTCAAAGTATTACAGATGTAGAAAATATAGCAGAAGTAATAGTTGATTTCAAAAGAAAAAATCCTAGAGAGTTTGTTATGGTATCATTTATGGGGGGAGACTGAGTAGAAAAAGCAAGAGAAATATTATCAAATAATGGTATTTTAGAATATGATTATCCTAAAAAAGCTATTTTAGCATATTCAAGACTATTAAAACAAAAATCATGGCAAGATAAAAAAGAAGATAATATAAATGATTTCAAATTTCCAAAAAACTTAGATGAATTAAAATCTAAACTAAAAAAAGAAGAAAAACTATGTTCTAATGATTTAACTGCTCAGATATTAAACTCTTTTAATATCAATACTGAAAAAGATATATTAGTTAATAGTGAAGAGGAGGTAAGTATGGCTTTTAGTGAATTAAAAACTTCAAAGATAATAGCTAGAATAAGCTCTCCAGATATAGCTCATAAAACAGATGTATGAGGGGTTGTACTAAATATTGAAACAGAGGCTCAAGCAATTGAAGCTTATAAAAATATCTTAAAAAATGTAGAACAAAAAGCACCTAAAGCAATTATAAAGTGAGTAACATATTCAAAAATGTTATCAAGCCCTAATAATAAAGAATTATTTGTATGATTTAAAAGGGATAGGAGTTTTTGAAATATATTAATTGTTTGAATGTGATGAATATTTGTAAATGTATTTGAAGATGTTTCAAGAAGGATTTGACTTGTTTCAAGAGAAGAAATAGGAGTGATGTTAAGTGAATTAAAAGTTTATAAGATATTAACTTGATATAGGTGAGACAAATCTATAAATATAGAGAGTTTTATAGATATAGCATACAAGTTGCAGTATATATTTAACAAGTTTGAAGATATAAAAGAAATAGATATAAATCCAATAATTTCAAATGAAAAAGAATCAGTTATAGCTGATGCTAAGTTTTATTTGTAAAAAAGCAAAAAACTATATAAAAAATAGAAAAAATGTTTAATTTTTAATGTAACAAGCAATTTAAAATCAAAAATTATTAAACTGTTTGAACGAAGTGAGTTTTTAATAATTTTTAGATTTTATTTGTGAAGTGAAATGTTAAAAAAAATTACCATTTTTGAGTTTTTTATATAGTTTTTTGGTATTTTTTTATCTATTATGTTATAATAACATTATATTATATTATTAATAAAAAATTATATGCTTAAAACAATAGCTAATTCTGATAAAGTAGTAAAAAAAGTAGAAGGATTATTTCATATTATTCCATTTACAAAACTTAGAAAAACTCAATCAGTAGAGTTTGATGCTATACCATTTTTTAGTGACTATAATTGAATAGATGTAGTTAAACATGAACCAGGAGCTAGATCACCAGGTAAAGTAGAATGAGAAGGAAATCACTGGTATATGCACCCATTTCAAGAGGATAATTTAATTACTTTACATGGTAATAGATTTGTAGAACTTTATTCAAAAGAGCATGGAAAAATAGAAAAATTTGAAATATCTGATAATTGTATAAAATGGAACTGAGAAGTAGTTTTAGATGGTCCATGAATACTTGGTTGGCCATGTGGAGTTTTCCATAGAAACTATTCTCCAAACTGATCAGTAAGTATGAACTTAGCTATAAGAAATGAAGGTTTTGATGTAGATACAGAATTCAATATCTATAATGTAGATACAAATACTTGAGAGTATAGTGTAGCTAGAGTTTGAAAATTAGATCAAGATTTTAGTTAATAAAAACAATTAAATGATAGATAGATTAAATCCATTTTTAAATGCAAGAAAACAATTAAGGCAAGCATGTGATTTGTATGGTAATTGTAGAAATGATATAAACAAATATGAGCTTATATCTCATCCAAAAAGAATAATAGAGGTAAATATCCCTGTTAGAATGGATGATTGAAATATAAAAACTTTTACATGATTTAGATCTCAACACAATGATGCTAGATGACCTTTTAAATGAGGAATTAGATTTCATCCAGATGTTGATAGAGAAGAAGTAAAAGCTCTTTCTATGTGGATGACTTTTAAATGTGCTGTTGTTGATTTACCTTTATGATGAGGTAAAGGATGAATAGTTGTAAATCCAAAAGAGTTATCTGTTTGAGAGCTTGAAAGATTGTCTAGATGATATGTAAGAAAATTATATAAATATTTATGACCAGAAAAAGACGTACCAGCTCCTGATGTTAATACTACTCCTCAAGTAATGGCTTGGATGATGGATGAGTATTCAGAATTAACATGAAATTATTGCCCTTGAAGTTTTACTGGTAAACCTCTTAGTTCAGGTTGATCAAAATGAAGAAATCAGTCTACAGCTCAAGGATGAGTATATGTACTTGATGAAATACTAAGACTACAAAATGATGATATTAAATGAAAAACAGTAGTTATTCAATGAGCTTGAAATGCATGATTAACAGCAGCAAAACTATTATGTGAACAATGAGCTATTATTACATGAATATCTGACTCAAAATGAGCTATATATAATGAAAAATGATTATTTGTAGATAAAATATCTATACTTAAATCAGAGAGAAAATCAGTAGTAGAATATTTAGATGCTGAAAAAGTATCAAACTCTGAAATACTAGAAAAGCAGTGTGATATATTAATCCCAGCAGCACTAGAAAATCAAATCACAAAAGATAATGCAGCAAATATAAAAGCTAAAATTATACTAGAATTGGCAAACTGACCAATAACACCAAATGCTGATGATATACTTTTCAAAAATAATGTAACAGTTATTCCAGATATATTAGCTAATGCTGGATGAGTAATAGTATCATATTTTGAACAAGTTCAAAATAATATGAATTATTACTGGGAAGAAGAAAAAATAGCATTTAAACTTCATAAAAAAATAACAGCTGCAACCAAAAAAGTTTTTGCAGTAGCTCAGGAAACAAATACATTTTTAAGAAATGCTGCTTACATAGTAGCACTTGAAAGAGTTCTTGATGCGATGAAAGATAGATGAGAATTTTAATCAAAAATAGTAGTTCAAATATTTTGAACTACTATTTTTTTGCTAATTATTTTTAAATATGATAAAATATTATAAATAATATATAAATAAATAAAATTTATGGTAAATTTTGAAAGTAATTGATATACAGATAGTTGACTTGAAGTAAATAGTTGAGATTTAGAGAGACTATTAAAAGGAAGAAATCTATTTGAAAATGCTGACTCTGCAGATAAGTCTGCTACTTGGGTAAAAAATCAAGTTGCTAATGTTTTGGACTGAAATGTTCCAACACAAAAACAACTTAGGTCTTTAAATAGAATGGTAGATAATCAAGAAAATCAAAAAGAACTAGATAATGAACTATCTCATTATAGATTAGTTTGATTTAAAAGATCTGCTGAAGATAAAATAGAAGCTTTAAAAAGTGGTGAGATAAAAGTAAATACTTTGGATATATCATGATTAAATGAAACTTATGAAGCATTAAAAAAGGATCCAGATATAATAATAACTGATGATATAGAGTTATTATATAGAATTCTTAATAATGAACATGATAGAGCTAAGCTTAGATTTAAAATAGTTCAAGCAAAACAAAACTGAGGAATAAGTGATTATAGTATGCAAGATATTTTTTATTGAATACAGGAAGCAAAAGAAAAGGGAATTATGGTTGATGATTTGGAAGAAATGATTTTTGAAGAAGAAACTGTATAAAAAAACAACTTAAAAAGTTGTTTTTTTTTTCTTTTTAAATACAATCATTTCTGGCTTTTTTAAAACTTAATAAAAAAATAAAAAATGAAATATACAAGTAACCAAATAAGAGAAAGATATCTAGAGTTTTTTAAATCTAAAAATCATGCTATAATCCCATCAGCATCAGTAGTACCAGAAAATGATCCTACTGTACTTTTTAATACAGCATGAATGCAACCATTAGTTCCATACTTATTATGAGAAACACATCCATCTGGGAAAAGATTAGCTGATAGTCAAAAATGTATAAGAACATGAGACATAGAAGAGGTATGAGATAACTCACATTTAACATTTTTTGAAATGCTAGGTAACTGGTCACTTGGTGATTATTTTAAAGAAGAATCTATAGCTTATAGTTATGAATTTTTAACTAGTACTGATTGGTTAGGACTAGATCCTAAAAAAATAGCTGTTACAGTATTTGAGTGAGATGAGGATGCTCCAAGAGATGATGAGTCAGCTGCTA
>CAYFPB010000068.1:0-7325 GCA_964344895.1 uncultured Candidatus Peribacteria bacterium
CAAAAAGAAAAAGAAGATTTTTTAGAAGAAATTGATGCATTATATATTTTAGAAAAAATAAAATAATTTAATTTAGTATTTAATATAAAAATATGTGAAATTGAGAAAATATAACAATAGTTGAACAAAATAATCTAGAGGAACAATTAGTTATATCACCATTAGTTACAGAATGAATAAATGATTCAAAAACTAAGTCAGAATCTGCTTTGGAAAATAAAGAAGTGGATAATTGATCTATGACAGAGGAAGAGCAAGCTATGTTACCTGAATGGTATGAAAATCTTTTAGAAAAATATAACTGAGAATTAAGAGCTGGTAAAATATCTGTAGTAGCTGACAGAGTAATGTGTAAACAAGCTTATGAATGATTTTGACTTTTAAGACCAACTAATCACTTAGAAGAATGAGTTTGAGAAGATGTTTACTCTCCTAGAGCTAAATGAAGACCATGATTTCCAAAAACAAACTATTCTAAAAAAATGTTAGAATCACTAGATTCTAGTGCAGCAGTATCTGAAGGTTTAAGTGAAGGTGCTAGTTTTGATGAAAGATTAGCTCACTATGAAAAAAAGCTAAAATATTATGAGCAAGAAAAACAAGCCAGAGTAGATTTATATAAAAAGAAATTTGATATAGAGTTATTATCTGCTACTTTAAGTGAATTAAGGACTTTAAATCAAAAATTATTAGAAGATTTTTTAAAATTTCAAGTTGCGCTTAAGGAAACAGATTTATGATCAGATATTATTACTGTAAAAAAAGATATAAGACAAGTAATTGATCAAGAGAGTGAATTTGTTTTAATTCATGATTTTAGAGATTTTTATTTAGAGCCTATTAAACAACTAACATCTAAAAACTGATTAATACTTATGTCTGATTTAAATAGGGCTGCTTCAGATTTTGTATGAGATGTTATTTCTAAAGAAATAGAACATTGAGAAAATATTAAATATAGTCTGGAATATTTTTCAGTACTTAAAAAAGTAATTGATTTAAATTTTGAAATGGTAGATTTCTTAGAAAAATATTACATTGATTTTAATTGATATTTTGAAGTGAAGGTGGAAATGTTACAAAAACAATTAAAAGGAGATTTTTCAGTAGATAAAGACTATGAAATTAATAGAAAAAAAGGAATAGTATCAGTTTATTTAACAGAAAGTTTGGGTAATAAAGAAAAAACTATTGATTCTTTTTTAAGGCAAAAACAATGATATAATCATGAGGATGTAAATACTATTTTTATAAATATTCATACATTAAAATGATGAGCTTGATATATTGGCTATACTACTATTGCAAATTTAGCTTATAAAATAGAAGAACTATTTAGTTTAGCTAGAGATAGAAAACAAAATATAGATTCAGAGGATGTTTGAGAAGCTATGATATTGTTATATGATATATTAGAATATTTACAATATATACACTCTCAACCAGACCTAGAGTATGATGATAACGACGAAATAGATACAGTGTATTGAAACGAAGTTGGAGATAGTATTGTTGCTCTTGATAGGCTGATTGAAGAGCTTTCAAGATAATTAATTTATTTAATATAAAAATATATGTTTAAAAATATAAAAAATGATTTTTCCCCTTTTTTTAAAAGGAGTCAAATATCTGAATCTGTGAGAGAAGCCTATAATATTAGTGATAGTATTAATAATATATTGAATTGAAATAATGCTTTTGAAGACAAGTTAATAATTCTTGATGAAAAAAAAGAAAAGTTAAGAAAGGATATTAATATTGATAAAGATTATTGTGATGCTTATGATTGAGAAATAAGAAATATATTACCAGAATTAAAAGAATATTTTAATAATCTTTATAATGTATTTAATTTATTACAGCAGTGAGAAGAAATCTGAAATATAAAAGAGCAAAGAATTGAATTGAAATCTATAGATTGATTTGTTGATTTTAAAGAACTATATTGTATTGAAGGGGAATTATGGTCTATAATGAATAAAGTAAATCTAAAAAATATTAGTGAATATGATTTTAATTTTCTAAATACTACATTCTCTATTATTAATAAGGCTATTGATTATATGGAAACTCATAGTTATTATGAAACATTAGAAAAGTATTATGGTATATCTCTTCTTTATGAAAAAAAAGATAGACTGAGTTCTGTGTATAAAAAAGTATTAATCGGTGTTATGGAAGATAAAGAAAATATAATAGTTGAAAGATATAACTGAAAAAGAGAAAGTGTTTTAAGTGCTTTTGAAAAACAATTAAATTGAGAAAAAGACTTTTTGCAAGTATTAAAAGATACTTTTATTGATATAAATACTACTATTTCATGTTCATATGGTTATAGTAGTCCTTTATCTTTAGATTTGTATAATTTAAGCTCTATAATGTTATCTATATCAAAAGAGTATGATGATATATCTTATCTTAATTTTAATAAAGCTATTGAATGCCTTTTTGATATTATAGATCTTTTATCTCAAAAATGAAGTATAAGTAAAAGGGATATTTATGATAATATTATAAAAACAAGAAAAATAAAAAAAGAACTTAAAATTATATTATCAAAACAAATAGCAAAAAGTGAAATTTTTTGAAATAAAGATGTTATTGATAAGTATAAAAATAATATACAAACTATTGAAGAACAAATTCAGTGAGAAAATGATGAAGATGAAAAACAAAAATTAAAACTTAGTTTATTTCAATTAAATGAGCAATTATTTAATGTAGAAAAAGATATAATGAAATATCTTCAAGAAGCTAATTTTTGAGAAACTGAGGTAAAAAATATATTAGGTTCATTGGATGTATTATATTTGTTAGATAAGAATTTCATAAAAGAAGAAAAAAAGTTTCTTAAAAATAATATACTTGTAAATAAAAAACTTATTGATAGAAATACAAATAAGATTATAAAATTAGAACAAGAGTTAAAAGAAGAAGATTATTCTGATAATAGTTCAATAATACCTGATGAAGAAATAATTAATATAATAAAAAAAGATATTAATTATTTTGAAACAAATATAGCCCTTTATATTATTGGTAGTTGATTATTATATAATGATTGTAAAGATCTTTTAGAAGAGTTAGATGTTACATATATACTTGATAAACCAGAATTATTTAAAGGTGAAAAAGAAAAATATAAGAAGTTTTTAAAATGAAGAAATAATTAATAATTAATAAATAAAAATATGACACAAGATGTTAATGTAAATAATTCACAATCCCCTTCTTATACTCAAGAACTTTCAGAATCTGAAATTTATGGTATACAGGTTCAGGATTATGTTGCAGAATTAATAGAAGAAAGAGAAAATTATGAAAAATCTCAAATAATAAAAATAGAAAGTGTTGAAGATTGATTAGCTGAAATAAATAAGTTTTTTGATGAAGTTAATGAATTATCATGAGATAAAGCTTTTGAATCTTTTTCAAAAAGATTTAGTTTTTTTATGGAGTTTGTAGAATGTAGTCAAGAAATAGAACAAGAGTTGTATAGAAAGTCTTTAGAAATGTATTTAAATCTCGTATTATGAAGATATTTTAATGACTTTGTAAGGTATTGAAAAATTATGAGTTCAGGGCTTGATCATTGATTAGATGAATATATAGAAGCTAAATTATGGGATGAAAGATCAGAATTAAGAGATTCTTTAGAAAAAGAAGAAGATGAAGATAAAAAAAGAGAAATAGAGCAAGTAATAGAAAGTATTAATGAGAAAATGTCGTATTATAATTCTTTAAATGAAGAATTAGGTACTTTGCTTAATAAAGATTTTTTAAAAATTTTTCATAATCTAGTTCCCTTTTTAGGTGTAAAAAGGAGTGATATTATAAATATGCAAGAAGAATTAAACGGATTATTATCATTAAAACCTAGATTTAATTGGAAAAAATGGTCAGAAAAATCAAAATTTCAATATGCTCAGATTGCTTTATTTGCTTTTATTTTTAGAGATTTTTTATGAAAATGAATAGAAATAGAACAATTAAATGTAAACTTTTTAAATAAAGAAATAAAAGAATTTTTAGTTTATATTTCAAATGGATGATTAGAACCTAATTACCTTTCAGAAGAAGATTATATTGAAAATATATTAGAATATATGAGTTTGTTTCTTAGAAAGCATACAAATATGAAAGATATACATAAAGAAATAATGATGTCTTTTAAGGATGTTATGTGAAAAGTTGGTAAAATAAATGATTTTAATAATATTTTAAATTGAGATTTTAATATAGAAATAGATAGAAAATATACTGTGGAAGAAACTTATTGATTAAAAAAACAAGAAGCTCCAGTTGATATATTTGATCTTTCAAAATGTATACTAGAAAAAAGATCTTTAGAAATAAAATCTTTAGAAGAGTGAAAAAGAATACTTAATAAATTATTCAATAAATCACAAGAAAAACCAAAAAATATTGCATTTGAAGATTTTGCAAAAAGGATTAGGGGTTTTAAAGAAGTTGTTGTTTGTGATCAGTCACTAGAATTAGAATTGAGAAAAATATCTTTGGAAATGTATATGGAGTTAGCTATAGATAACTTCTTAGTAGATTTTTTCAAAAAGAAGAAAGATATGAGTCATTATATGCTTAAAAGTATAAGGTTTGATGCTGGATTAACAAGAGAACGTATACAAAAGATAAATGAGGATGATGATATGGATCTATTAGAAAAAAATAGAGTAAAAAATGTACTTAAATGACATATAGAAGACTATAATAATTCAATATATACTTTTTTGAGATTGGAGTCAAAAGATTTTTCTAGAGTATTAAAATGACTGGATGCTTTTATTAATATAAGTTATAAAGATAAACAGGAACTTATATGAGATTTATTTATTTCATCTAAAAAAGAAATTACTGATGATGATTCTTTAATAGACCAAAAATGGGAAAAAAAGACTTTATTTCAAGCTGATCAAGTATTGTTATTTTGCCAGACTATGAGAGAAATGATAATAAAATACTATGTCGAAGATGGTAATTTAACTGTTTGATGATTTGATGATGATTATTATGATATATTAAAAAATATTTATGCTTGAAGTAGTTTTAGAATGATATCAGATGAAAAGGAATATAAAGAAAAAATACTTGAATATATGACAACCCTTTTACCGCAATATACACATATATTAGATATACATGATTTTATAAACAGGGTAAAAAGAGATTTTATTCTTAGAATGCAAGCAAAAAGACATCTAGAAAAAAGATGAATTGATGTTGTTGACGTAAGATTTTAATTAATAAAACAAAAAAACTAGATTTTTAAAAATCTAGTTTTTTTGTTTATGCAAAGTATGCAGCGAATTCTTCTTGAGATAGTTCTTCTTTTTCTAGAAGATCTTGAGTTATCCCTTCATGTAGTTTTTTGTTTTTCTTAATTAGTGAAATTGCAGTATTGTAAGCATTATCAAGTATATCTTTAACTCTAGCATCAATCTTTTCTTGAGAAGCTTCAGAAATTTGTTTTTCATTAGTTACTCATAAGTGATTTCAACTAGCTCTTTCCCCTGCAAAGTTTTCTCTACCAATATCTTCAAACATTCAGTATCTCATAACCATTTCTCTAGCTATATGTGTAGCTTTTTCTATATCATTACTAGCTCATGTAGTTATGAAGTCTTTTCAGAAGAAAATTTCTTCGGCAGCTCTACCTCAGTATAAAACAGCAAGTTCATCTAGGTATTTAGCTTTTGATACAAGTAGTTTATCTCTTTCAGGTAAAAACCAAGTAACTCATAAAGCTCCCCCTCTTGAAACAATAGATACTTTATGAACAGGGTCAGTATTAGGTAATAATTTACCAACCAAAGCATGACCAACCTCATGGTAAGCTGTGATTTTTTTCTCTTCTTCATTCATTACTTGTGATTTTTTTCTAAGTCACATAACAAGTCTTTCAAATGCTTCAGTTATTCTAGCTTCATTTACAGTTTTTTCATTGTTTCTAGCAGCTATAATTGCAGCTTCATTTATTAAGTTACCTAGGTCAGCTCAGGCAAATCAAACAGTCTTTGATGCAAGAGATTTAAAATCTAGGTTTTTTATTACTTTTCTAGTACTAGCATGTATTTTAAGGATAGCTTCTCTATCAACTAAGTTTGGAAGATTTACGGTTATTTTTCTATCAAATCTACCAGGTCTAAGTAATGCTTTGTCAAGTACATCAGCTCTATTTGTAGCTCACATAACTATTACATTTGTTTCATTATCAAAACCATCCATTTCTGTTAGGATTTGATTAAGAGTTTGTTCTCTTTCATCATGTCATCCACCTGTACCAGGTCATCTTTTCTTACCTATAGCATCTATTTCATCTATAAATATTATAGCAGGTGCTATTTTTTTAGCATTTGCAAATAAGTCTCTTACTCTAGAAGCACCTACTCAAACAAACATTTCAACAAATTCAGAACCAGATATACTTAAAAAAGGTACTCAGCTCTCACCTGCTACAGCTCTAGCTAACATTGTTTTACCTGTACCTGGAGGACCTACAAGTAGAGTTCATCTAGGTATTTTTGCTCATATATCTCTGAATTTTTTAGGATTTTTTAGAAACTGAACAACTTCAGCTAGTTCTTCTTTTTCTTCTTCAGCTCAGGCTACATCTTTAAAAGTTACCTTGTCTTTTTCTTGATCGTATAATCTTGCTCTTGATTTTCAGAATGTCATAGCATTGTTTGCTACACCTCACATTCTTCATATTAAAATAAGTCATACTACTAAGAAAAGAATAACTAGTATTATAGTAGGTATCATCTCTGACCAAAACTCTTCAGATGATTTATCTTTGATACTAACTTTTGTTTTTATGTCCTTGTTATTTAATCATAGTTCAGCTAAAGAGTCATTTTTTGGTAATATAACGACATCTCTAGTTATTTGTTCAATTCATTTTAGCTTAGTCGTAGCTCAACTAAGAGTTGCATAAGCTTTGTTTCAATCAATAAGTATTTCTTTATAAGCTCAGTTTGAATATTTTAATTCTAATTGACTTAAAGCTATATCTTGATCATTATATGTTTTATTCCCTTTTATATAAGGTAATAGAGATGATATTATTAATGATATAATAAGTAAAACAATAAAAGGTTTTAAATTAGTTTTTTTATCAGGAGTTTTTAAATCTTGATTATTTGGTTTTTGTGGATTATTTTTAGGCATTTATTTATTTTTATCTTTTAAATTTTTTGTTAATAAAGTCACTTTATTTTATTTATATATTTCTATTTTGCAACACTATTTTATATATTACTATTGACAAAATAAATAAAATAAGTATTATATTAAAGTAAAATAAATTT
>CAYFPB010000069.1:0-7278 GCA_964344895.1 uncultured Candidatus Peribacteria bacterium
TTATGATTTTATAGATTCTACTAAAAGTGGTCGGATTTGAAACGGGACGATAGATTTTAAATAAAACTTGATTTATGATATTAAATAAATATAATGCATAATGAGAATCATTTTATTATCTTTTTTTGTGCAATAGACTTCCCTTTTTATCAGTCAATTACTTAATAAAAAATAATATTTATTCTCGTATTATATTATTTTTTTTAATTAGATAAATATGGAAAAGTCTAATAAGTTATATGTTGGTGGTTTAGCATGGAAAATGGAATGGCAAGATTTAAAAGATGTATTCAAAGAATACGGAGAAGTAACTTTTGCTAAAGTAATAAAAGATATGGAAACTGGTAAATCTAAAGGATTCGGTTTCGTTGAATTTACTTCTGAAGAAGAAGCTGCAAAAGCTAAAGAAGCTCTAGACTGAGCTGAAATCGAAGGAAGAACTGTAAAAGTTGATTTTGCTGTTGAGAAAAAAGACGAAGCATAATTAATAATAAAAAAGATGGATTTTTATATAAAAATCCATCTTTTTGTTTGTTATTAACTCTTTCTTCATCATAATTTAATATTTTTAGATCCAAGCATTCTATTTAATAATTTACTTTCTTTAGTTTTTATACCATGATTAAGTTCAGTATCAAAAAAATCATTATTTATTTGTGTTCTAAGTTCTTTATAATATTCAACCTTTTCTTTACTATATTTAGAATTATAATAATTAAGTATTTTTCTAAGATTTTTATTATTTTATAATATTCAGTATACTCTGTTGAAACTTTTGAGTTAATTAATTTGTTAAAATTTGCCATTAACTCATGCTGAGTAGAATCAACAAAATCATCAGGAACAATTGCAGCATCACTTATACTAATTTGATTTGGAATACTTTCTAAATCACCTTCATTTATAATTATATCATTAAAAAGCAAAATATTGGTAAATTCTCTTGGTTAGATGTATGTTGCTGAAAGAAAATTTAAATATATTAAGTAATAATTATTCTTGTAACACATATCAATGTAAGCTAGAAAAAGCTAATGAAATGGAGAAAATTTTAGAAAGTTATCGTTAATATACTTTAATCAAACCATTATTATCCTCTAGTTTAAAGTAAAAACTCAATATTCTATACATTTGGTCTACAAAAATTCTCACAATCTTCTAAAAATCTTAAACATAAAAAAATATTGGTGGATTCACCGGTGTAAAGGTCGAACTTTTGAATGAGATTATAAATAAAAAATCAGATGAAGATTTTGCTAAAGATTTTTCAAATATTGAAAAAGAAAATATTTTAATAAAAGCACATATAAAAGATATTTTTTATAGTCCAAGTTTAAATTCTTGTTTATTTTCTTATGAATATAAAATTATTGACAATAATTCAATAAATATATTTTATACAATTATAAATTTCTTAACAAAAGAAATTATTTATGAAAATAATAATAAAAAAGATTATGTAGTATTAGAAATTTCTTGATTAACATTTTATGAAAAAAATTCTTCTGAAATTGTTTGTAGGTCTTTAATAATAACTTGAAAATTAAATATAAATTATAATGAATGTAATGAGTGGGTAAATCAAAATAATGCAAATTGAAAAGCGCTTATAATAAGTAATAAAGAAAAATTAATAAAGATTGTCAAGAGTATGAGTAACTATTTAATTTCTAATATTATTGGATCTTCATTAAATTCAATACTAGTTAATGTAATATCTTCTCAAGAAATAATTAATGAACTTTCAGACCTCCATCATTCAAAATTTCACTTTTTTTCTAACCATAAAAATTTAGCATTATTTATATTATAAATAAATAATCAATTATATTTATTAGATTCTATTCAAATTACTCTTAAATATGGATGTTCTATATTTTTACTTTCATTAAAATTAAACCTTACTTCTTTAGGATTTATTCATTTAATTTTAAATAACGATCAAGACCATGTATAACAATAATCTTTGTTATACTCTTCAGTAGATAAATTTGGATTAACACTTTTAAATGATAAATTTATATTGAACTCATCTTTATTCAATGAATTAATATAATCAATATCACTTTTATTTATTTCTTTAGGTACTTTATCGAAAAATTCTTTATATCAAGTACTATTTTTTAGATTTTCAAAATCATCTTCCAGATTATAATATGAAACCTTAATATCTTGTCTAATCCATTGTTCAGACTTATAGTTTTTACTTATACTGTATGTTATATCTTTTTCATAAGATATTCAACAATCTAAATAACAATAAACTCAAATATAAGCACCCGTTAAACTATAAGTATCAGGAATTGAATTGTATTTATTAGACCCTCAGCTATATATATTTATATCATTTTTATCCAAAGTAAAATTATGACTAGATTCATTATCGATTAAATTATAAATATATTTTCTTGGATAATAATAACTATTATTGTAAATTATATCATTATTGTAATTATATCTGAATTTTGGTATATAAATATGTCATCAATGCCATCATCAATCTCATAAAAATATTACTGTATTTTCCTTATTATTAAAATTATATTCCAATAATCAACAATATTCCCTTTCTGTCCATGATTTATTTTTTATATCACTTTTATCTTCTTTCTTTGATATAGTACATATAGTATAAAGTCATAAAGAATTATTACTGTTGTAAATTACATCAGAAAATCTTATAAATTCAATATCTAATGATTCTATTATAAAACTATCAATTATACTATTAATTGACTCTATTCAGGAAATAAATTCATTTTTTTTATCAGAAATTTTCCTCAAAGCTGGAATACCTGTTCATATATTATTTGAATTTTTTTCTAAAATTTTTCTTATTTTTACTAATGACTCTTTAGTTTCCGCATATGTAAACTTATTAATAATTTCATTTTTTTTATCTTGTTCTGTTTGCTTTTGTTCCAGCTTGGATTTTTCTAAAAAAAGATCACTTTTTTCTCTATTTACAGTTCAGGTATTATTATTGATATTTCCTCAATTAAGTGTCGTATTATTTGTAGCAATGCTCTTTTCAGTATTATTAACCTTACTTTCTATATTGGAGTTATTTTCTCAACAAGAAACTAATACCAAAAGTAATAAAACAATTCAAACAATTTTTTTCATAATATTTTTCTTAAAAAAATAAAGCTCAAACTAGTTTTTTTCTATATTCAAGCTAATTATACTTATTTTTTCACAATTTCAATATTTGGTGGATTCACCGGGGTTCGAACCCGGGACCTACCGCTTAAGAGGCGGGTGCTCTACCAGCTGAGCTATGAATCCATGTTTTTTTAATACGGAGCATATTTTATACAGAAAATAAAAAAAATCAAATTTAATAATAAATTTGATTTTTTTAATTAATTATATATAATTGCAATTATATATAATTAATTAATCTATATGGAAATAAATAAACAAATAAATAACTTTACAGGTTTAGATTTAGATAAAATGGTAGATTTTGTAGTTACAAGTACTATGGAATACATACCTAAAATAATATGAGCTATACTTGTATTGTGGATTGGTTTTAAAATAGTAAAAATTATAGAAAAAGGTATAACTAAAGTAATGGATAAACAAAAGTTTAGTCCTATGCTTAAGAGTTTTATAATAAGCCTTTCTAATATGCTGTTAAAAATAATGGTAATATTAGCATCAGCCTGAGTACTTGGTGTACAAACAAGTTCTTTTGTAGCAATGTTAGCAGCAGCTTGATTTGCTATAGGTATGGCTTTATCTGGTACTTTACAAAATTTTGCTGGTTGAATAATTATATTATTCTTAAAACCTTTTAGAATATGACACTATGTAGAAATAGGATGATACTCTTGAAGTGTAAAAGAGATAGGTATTTTTAATACTACCCTACTTACTCCTGATAAAAAAAGAGTAATTATACCTAATTCTGATATATCAAACTGAACAATGATTAACTATTCAGCTGAACCAAAAAGAAGACTTAATTTTGTTATATGAGTAAGTTATGATGATGATATCAATAAGGTTAAAAAAACTTTAACAGAAATATATGAAAAAGAACAAAGGGCTCTGCATTCAGAATGATTAACTTTATGAGTAAGTGAATTAGCAGATAATTCAGTAAACTTCAATTTTAGATTTTTTGTAAAATCATCTGATTACTGGCCTACAAAATATGATACACTTGAAACAATTAAGAAAACATTTGATAGGAGAAATATATCATTTCCTTTCCCTCAAAGAGATGTACATGTTTACAATGAAAAATAGAAAGCAAAATTGCTTTCTATTTTATTTTTTCTAAAAAATATTCTAAATCTATAACCTCAACTCATAAATCTCAAGCTTTTTTAAGCTTACTACCTGCTTTATTTCAAGCTAATAAAAAATCAGTTTTTTTACTAACAGAGCTTACGAATACTCATCCTATACTTTCCAGTTTTTCAGCTAATTCATCCCTAGAAAATCAATCAAAACTTCAAGTTATACACACTTTTTTCTGAAAAAAATAAGCATCCATATCAAGTTCCTTTTCTTTATAATATGTTATATCTAGTATTTCTACTAACTCAGATAGAATTCTTTTATGTGCATCATTTCATAAATATTCTATAACATTTTTTGCGATTTCTGGTCATATATCTTCCAATAATTCTAAATCTTCTATATTTTCTGAAAAATTTAGTAAATCACTTTTACTTTTAAAAAGTTTTGAAAGAGTTTTAGCTGTTTTTTTACCTACTCAAGGAATTCATAAAGCAGTAATCAAAGTAGATACTTCCATTTTTTTTGCTTTTTCAATTCACTCAATTAGGTTTTGTACAGATTTCTCTTTAAAACCTTCAAGATCAAGAATACTAACTTGTTTTTCTGAAATTTTAAATACATCAACAAGATTATTTATTATTCAATTATCTAAAAAGGTTTCTATTTGTTTTTCTCATAATCAATCGATATTAAATCACTGTTTTCAGACAGCAAAAGTTAATTTTTCATGATGTTTTGCTGGGCAATCAATATTATTAGGACAATAATACCTTACTTTATCCTCATCTTTCTTAACTTCTGTTTCACAACTAGGACAATATTTTGGGACCTCAATTTTTTCTAAAGAATCTCTATCTCACTGTTTTACAACAGAAACAATCTTAGGAATTACCTCTCAAGCTCTTTTTATAAAAACTGTATCTCAAATTCTAACACCTAGACTTTCTACTTCTTCATAATTATGTAAAGTAGCTCTTCTAACAACTACTCATCATATATTTATAGCTTCTAGATTTGCAACAGGAGTAATAGTTCAAGTCCTTCATACACTATGCTCTACACTCAATATTTTTGTTGTTAATATTTCAGCAGGAAATTTATATGATATAGCATATCTAGGGTGATGTTCAGTAAATCATATTTCTTGCCATAAACTTATATCATTCACCTTTAATACAAGTCAATCAATTTCAAAATCTATAGTTTTTTTAATATCTCAAAAGTTTTCAATTGATTTAATTACTTCACTAATTCAATTAAGATTTAAGAAATAACTAGATATTTCAAATCATAGTTTTTCTAATCATTTAATTACTCAATAATAAGTTACTTTATCATTCCCCTCTCCTCTAAGGAGAGGGGTTAGGGGTGAGGTAAAATTTGCTAAATCATATGCAAAAAACTTTAGTTTTCTTTGTTTAGTTATCCTATTATCTTTCATTCTAACGCTTCAACTAGCAGCATTTCTAGGATTTGAAAATACTTTAGTTCACTCTATCTTTGCTTTATTATTTAACTCATTAAATACACTTATTGGCATAACAACTTCCCCTCTAACTTCAAGATGATCTTTGTAATCAATAGTTTTTGGAATATTTTCTATTTGCATAATATTTCTAGTCACATCTTCTCACTCTATTCAATTCCCTCTTGTTATAGCTTGGACTAAATTTCATTCTTTATAAATTAACTCTACTCATAATCAATCAAATTTAAACTCTAATGTATAGTTAATTTTTCCTTTATTTTCTTCCTTTTGTAAAGGAAGTACTTCGGAATGTAATGGAGAAGGGATGGATTTTTTAGATAACTTATTTATTCTATCATTAAAATCATTTAAATCATCCTCATTATAAGTATTATCTAAACTAATCATTGGTCTAGAATGCTTTACTTTTGCAAAGCTTGACTCAATAAGATCAGCTCATACTAAAGATGTTTGCTTATTGGTAATATTAAACTCCTTTTCTAAAATAGTTAGTTTTTTAAATAACTCATCATATTCAAAATCACTTATTATAGGGTTTTCTTTATTATAATATAAGTCACTATGGTAACTAATTAAGTCTTGTAACTTCAATATATCATCCATTTTGAATGTATTTATATCCTTTTTTAGGTATTTTTTTGATAAATCTAACACTATTTTTTGTTAAAAATTAAAATTATAATAATTACTATCTATATACTTTTTGTAAAAAAATAAAATTTATTAGTTTAAATAAGGTAAAATATCTATATTTTTACTAGTTTTTAACATTTTTAAATAGATATTTTTTATTGTTTCATATTTTTATACAAAAATGCAATATTTTTAATATATTTTCACTAGTATATGTATACTTTTTTTATACAAAAATGCAAATTTAATTATAAAAAAAGTTTTTTGTAACACCTTACTTATTAGCTTAAAATAAACAAAAACCCTATTTTTAGTATTTTTTCTCTAAAAAAAAATTATTTTTATTTGTTATTATTTTTAAAAATGTGTTATAATAGATATGTAAGTTAATTACTTACACGATCTTTAAAATAATTTATTCTCTGTTAGAATGGTGCTTACAAGAATCCAGTAAGATTACCTCACAAAAATTTCAGCCTAGCTGAACAAAAATAAAAACAAAAACATGCAGGAGAGATTAGTTATATTCATTTAGTAATTAATTAGTAAATTGATTATTGGATGAATATAACTAAATCACCAGCACAAATATAAAAAAGAGTCTGAAAAACGATTCACAAAAATAAAAACAAAAAAGCATGGTGAATAGCTTTTAAAACATTACCTAAACAGGGTTTAAATTAGGAAGTGTAATTCTTCCACCGAAAATCAAGGATTAGATCTTCAAACCGATCTATTTTCCCCTAGACAAAGAAAAACACAAATAAGTATTGTCAAGGAAGTGAAAACTAGACATATTATAAATTGAGCCACTATTACCCAATATGCTCAATTTTTTTATTTGTCTTAAATTTGACTTAATAAAAAATAAAAATATAATAATCTATCATTTTTTACAA
>CAYFPB010000070.1:0-6163 GCA_964344895.1 uncultured Candidatus Peribacteria bacterium
ATGGTTTAAGATTTGCAATCAGAGAAGGTGGTAGAACTGTAGGTTCTGGTGTTGTATCTAAAGTTAATGGATAATTCATTAATATAGACTGATAAACTTAGTATTACTTTGGAATACAGGTAATACTAAGCAATTAGCTTATATTACACAATTTTATATAATTATTAAAAAGATAATGGCTGCAAAAAAAACTACAAGTAAAATAAGAATAAGCGTAAAATCTTTTGATCACAGATTATTAGATGATGCTATTAAGAAAATTGTTATGATTGTTACAGATTCAGGAGCAAAAGTAGTTGGACCAATTCCACTTCCTACTAAAATAGAAAAAGTAACTGTAAATAGATCTACATTTGTAAATAAAGATGCTAGAGAACAATTTGAAATAAGAAGACATAAAAGATTAGTAGATATTGTTGAACCTTCTGCTAAAACTATGGAATTATTACAAGATATATCTATTCCAAATGGAGTGGCTATTGAAATTAAAGCGTAATAAATTAACTTTAACTTTTAAAATAAAAAATATTATGGCTAGAGTTTGTGAAATAACTTGAAAAAAAACAGCTGTAGGTAATAATAGATCTCACTCAATGAGAGCTACAAAAAGAAAATTTTACCCAAACCTATTTTATAAGAATATTAAAGATCCAGAAACTGGATTAACTTATAGAATTAGAGTATCAGCTAAAGGTCTTAGAACACTAAGAAAACACTGAGTTATATAAAATAAACAGTTTTAAACTGTTTAGGCCCAGATGGTGGAATTGGTAGACACGCGAGACTTAAAATCTCGTTTCTTCGGAAGTCCGGGTTCGATTCCCGGTCTGGGCACCATTGAATTTATAAAAAAATACCAAAAATTAAAATATATTATAAATAAAGATAAAACAATGTTAAAAATAAGATTATCAAGAGCAGGAAAGAGAAATATGCCTTTCTTTAGAGTAGTTCTTACAGAACACACTAAAGCAGCTAAACATGGATATAAAGAAGTATTAGGTTTTTATAACCCTATATCAAAAGATTTTAAAATCAAAGATGTAGAAAAAGTAAAAGCTTATGTTTCTAATGGTGTACAATTCTCTCCTAGAGTAGAAAAACTATTAAAAACAAACAATATTTCTATATAAGAAATTACAAATCCTTCAAAAAAAATTTGAAGGATATTATTTTTTTAATATAATAAAATATGAAAGAAGTAGAATTTTTAAAATATATAGTTGAAAGTATAGTTGAAAATAAAGATGATATAAATATCGAAAGAACAGAAGATGAGTTAGGTGTTTTACTAACTTTAACTGTAAATAAAGATGATATGTGAGTAGTAATTGGGAAAGCAGGGAATACAATTAACTCTATTAGATCTTTACTTAGAATTTTCTGAATGAAAATTGATAAAAGAGTAAATCTTAAAGTTTTAGATTAATTTATAATTAAATAGTTATGATTATAGAAACTGTACATGCAATCAATGAAAGCTCATCTATATTTGGTAAAAGTATGGAATTCTGAGATTTTATATTATTATTTATATCTCTATTTGTATTAGCTTCATGAATATTTTCTATAGCTTTTATATTATGGTGAGGTTTATTATTAATCCTTTCATGAGGTAAAGATGATAAAATTAAACCAGCTATAAATACTATTAGATATGCTGTAATAGGTATAGTTGTAACTGTATTAACTATATTTATATTTCCTATATTATGAAGACTTTTAGGTTTAGATGTAGAAAAATATGCTGAGCCAAAAAGAATATTTGAAAAAATTGAACAAATATGAGATAAAATATTTGGAACAACAACATATGATATTGATTCTGTAGATAATCTTGATGAAATCCCATCAGATTTCTCTGATCTATAAAAAAAGAAGTAAAATTTTATAATTTTACTTCTTTTTTTAGTATTAAATATATCCATTTTTCATAAATAGTCATATTATCTAGAACTGAATCAGAGTTGCTTTCTTTTTCTATATTTTCTTCTATTTGAGGAGTTTTAATTGTAGTATATTTGTTATATCTTTTTTGGGTAGTTAAAAATATAACAGTTTCTCATTTATTTTTGTAAAATTGCTGTTCTTTTAGTATTTTATTTCTATAAGCCTTGGAGCTTTTATAATTAATTATTTTTTCAGCTTTTTTATTATATTCTTTTACTTCTTTATTAATATTTGAAATATATTCTATGTGAGAATTAATTTTGTATTCCTTATAAGTAAAACTTAGTATAAGGTATAAAATATATAGAATTATAAGAATCATAATTAAAAAAATATATTGTTTTTTCATATTTTTTGGAGATTTTTAATTTTTAAGTATTATGTAATAGAATTTTATTATCTATATAATACTTATAATGTTTAAAATAAAAAATAAATTTATAATTTTTGTAATAGCTCTAATAGTTTTTATTGTAACAATAGGGATTTATTCACTATTAGGGAATAAAGAAGATAGGTCTTCCTATGCAATACTATTAAAATGAAACGCAAGCTTGAACTCTAATTTACTCAAAATTGATAAAAAAGAAAGTTTAAAAATATGAGATAAATTAAAAACTATTTGAACAAGTTCTTTATTAATCATAGAATGGTGAGATTGAAGTGTAACAAGACTTTGATGAAATTCTACTATGCAGGTAAAGGATTTACAAATTTGAGATGATCTAGAGCAAATAAATATAGCTTTTGAGCTATTAAATTGAAAGACTTGGTCTAATGTTGTATCATTTTTATGAGAAAAGTCATATTTTAAACAATATTTCAGAGATTATGAAGCTGCTTCAAGATGAACAGTATTTAATGTAGATTTAAGCAAAGACTATATAAATGTAACAGATCATGGGGTAGCATTAACTAAAACATGAGAAAAAACTGTTTATTTATCTGAAAATAAACCTTTTAATATAAAGAAATTTAGTTTTATAGAACTCCAAGAATTTATTAAATCATATAAAGATAAAGCCTGGGAGTCATTAAATAAAAGGACAGATACTAAGTTGGTATCAAATTTAAAAACAAGGGTACAAAAAGATATAGATAACATAAAAAAAATAGGAGATATAAATATATGAGATAATATGTCTTTAGAAAAGAAAAAAGAAATATATGATAAATTATTAAAAGAATATCAAAAGCTTAATTTTGTTAAATCGACAGATAAGGATTTATATGATACTAAAATAGAGTTAAAATCTAAACTTATTTCTTTATCATCTAATAAAGAAAAAGAAAGGCTCCTTGAAAGTACCTTGTATGATTTTAAAGATATAATTACCAGTAAGGATTTCTCAAATATAGATAAAACTATGGATCTTATGTTTGAAAATAAAGAATATTTAAAAAACATTGATATAAATAGGTTTGTTGATTTAGATAATATTTCTGACAAGTTAAAAGATATATTTAACAAAAACAAACAAAACTTTGAATCTATTTTTTGAACAGATGTATTAGATAAAATAAATTGATTATGAGTAGATGATTTAAAAGATGTAAAAGATAAAGCTGAATGACTGATTCATGATTGACTAGATTCACTAAAAGACAAATTAATTGATAACAAATAAATTTTGAATAAAAAAAGATTAAATCTTATAGATAATAGGAATTTGTTAACTATTATTCTTTCAATAATTGTTTTTTTAATAATTATTGTAGTTAATTTGACAAATTTTTCATATACTTTTAACAAAAAAATACAAGATTTTTATTATTCATTTAATAAAATACCAGTAAATAATAGTATTGTAGTTATAGAAATAGATGAAGATACATTAGTTTGAAAAAAAACAGAATCTTGAGATATAGTTACAGAATGATTATGAAGATTTCCTTTTGATAGAAAGTATTTTGCAAAGGTGATAGACAACCTAACTCAAGAATGAGCTTGAGTTATTTGACTGGATATTATTTTTTGAGAAAAATCAAAAGTAATATCTGATGATGCATTAGCTGAATCTATAAAAAATGCATGAAATGTAGTTTTATGACTTTGGGTTAATTCAAAATGAGAATTACAATATCCATATCCAAAGTTTGCACAAAATACATTAAATACTTGATATTATAGGGTAGATGTTGATGGTTCAAATAAAGTTTATGAAATAACACCATTTTCAAAATTTGAATGATCAGACATAGTATATGATCACTTTTCAATAGCAATTTTAAAGTGATACTATTCATATATGTATGAGAATAAAGATTTTTTAAATCAAGATATAAAAATTTCAAAAACTCATTTTTTATTAAATGATAAAATTAAGCTATTAAAATCAAGACCAAGTAATGAAAATAATAAGGTTCTTATAAATTATGCTGACAGTTCTAGATATAATAAAATATCATTTTTAGATGTTTATAACAAAAATTATGAAAAAGATTTTTTCAAAGATAAAATAGTTTTAATATGAACTACAGCAAAAGGCTTAAAGGATATCTTTTCAACACCTATTTGAAGAGAGTATGGAGTTTATGTTCATACAAATATGATAAATACTATATTAACTAAAAGTTCAATAGTATATTTAGATAATACTTTGGAATGGATACTTATATTTTTAATAATCATAGTATCTGTTTATTTTAATATAAGTAAATCATCTATAGTTTTAACTATTAGTAACATTACTGTAATATGAACATATTTATTATTAGCTGTATATATTACAGTTTATACTAATATGTTTATTAATAATCCAATAGAACTATTACTAGCTCTTATCTTTTCATTGGCTTTATCAAATATTGTAAAATTTATGATAGAGAACAAGAATAAGTCATTACTAAATCAGGCTTTATCAGAATATGTATCAGCAGATATTGCAAATGAAATATTATCAAGATCATGAAAGGTAAATTTAGATTGAGAAAATAAAAGAATTGCTATATTCTTTTCCGATATACAATCTTTTACTACTATTTCAGAAAAAATACCACCAGAAGAACTTGTTGAATTTTTAAGAGAATATTTGTGAGAAATGTCTAATATAATCATGGATGAAAAGGGTTTTATTAACAAGTATGAATGAGATGCTATAATGGCTCTTTGGTGAGTATTTATTAATAATTGAATTCAGGATATATATAGTATGTGTAATGCTTCAGTAAAACAACAAGAAGCTTTGGATGAATTAAATAAAAGATATCAATCAACAAAAATATCTAATATAAAAGCAAGGATATGATTACATTATTGAAATGCAATTATTTGAAATATTTGAGCTGAGTGAAGAAAAATGGAATTTACAGCACTATGAGATAGTGTTAACTTAGCATCTCGTTTAGAGTGAGTAAATAAGCAGTATAATACATACATATGTGCTAGTTATGATGTATATAGGGAAGTGAAAGATGATTTTGTATTTAGGTACTTAGATAAAATAAAAGTTAAATGAAAGAATAAAGCTGTAAAAATATATGAGTTAATTTGTAGAAAATATGATTTAGATAAGGAAAAAGCAGAAGTTTTAAAAGAATTTAGTAAGGCACTCAAATTATATGGAAACATGAGTTTTAATGAAGCATTAACTATTTTTACTAAGTTAGCAGAAAACTGAGATGGACCAAGTATTACATATAAATATAGATGTGAAGAGTATATAAAAAATCCTCCAGCAGAAGACTGGGATTGAGTTTGGGTTATGCAAACTAAGTAAGAAAAATAAAAAATAGTCAAAAAAAACTTGACTATTTTTATTTTTCTATATAATGACTCTCGCAATAAAGGAATATGCGGCTATCGTCTAGTGGTTAGGACTCGTGGTTTTCATCCACGCAACCGGGGTTCGATTCCCCGTAGCCGTACCATTTTTATTGCAATTTTTTTTATATTTATCGCGGGGTAGAGAAGTGGTATCTCGTCGGGCTCATAACCCGAAGATCACTGGTTCAATTCCAGTCTCCGCAACCATAAAAGAAAAACTAAGACTCTAATTATAAATAAAATATAGTTAGAGTCTTTTTACTGTTTTGGAATTGAATGGAGGCATTGATTTTTTTCTGGTGGTTAGCCAGGAAAAAAATTGATTGTGACGAATAGGAACAATCACCGACGGGTCGAGAATTACTATTTGTGAAACAAATTGTAATGGAGACCAATTCCAGTCTCCGCAACCATAAAAGAAAAACTAAGACTCTAATTATAAATAAA
>CAYFPB010000070.1:6263-7131 GCA_964344895.1 uncultured Candidatus Peribacteria bacterium
AATTGTAATGGAGACCAATTCCAGTCTCCGCAACCATAAAAGAAAAACTAAGACTTTAACTATATTTTTATTTGTAGTTAAAGTCTTTTTTTATTATTTATAAAAAGAGGAATAAGCTAGATAATTTAATTTACCTTAAAAAAGAGAGTATAAAAAATATATAAAAAGATTTGCAAAAGATAAATTTATAAATATACTAGATTTGAATTTAGAAAATAATTATAAAAAATATGAGTGAAAGATTATATAGAATGGAAAAATTGATGGAAAAATCTTTACAGGATACTATAGAGTTAAGAGAGGCTCAAAAAAAGACAGATGAACAAATAGAAGAAACATCAAAAGAATTAGCTAGAGTATGAAAAAAGATAGATAAATTATGAAAACTTTATTGAAATAGTGAAAATAATAAATAAGCAGAAGTAGAAGATTTTTTTATAGATATTTTTATAATAAAAAAAGGTTACCAGGAGGAATAAAGTTTGATAGAATAGAGAGATGATTGATATGAGCAAAAGATCAAGAACATGATATAGTAATGATAAATGGGAAAGCAACAGCATTGATATCAATAAAGTATAAATTAACAAAACAGGCAGTAGATGATTTATTAAAAAGAGAAATAAATAGAGTAAAATATTTTTTAGAATGAGTATGATCAAAGCATAAATTATTATGATGAGTGGCAACATTTATATTAGATGATGAAGCAGAGGAGTATGCAAAGAGTAAATGATTATATGTATTAACAAGAAAATGAGATGATACATTAGTTTTAAATGAAAAATGATTTAAACCAAAAGAGTTTTAGAAAAATCGGGTAAATAAATAGTTTTGTGTATCTGGAATTTTTAACTACAAGAAAATA
>CAYFPB010000071.1:0-7026 GCA_964344895.1 uncultured Candidatus Peribacteria bacterium
AAAAACACATAAAAGACTTGATAAATATTAAAAAATATGTATAATATATTTGGTTCAATGTTTGTTTAAATTAAAAAAGGTGATTTTTGGAGTAGAATAGTGAAATATATACAAGATTATTTTGAATTTCTATGGATGCTCATTATGTATTGGTATAATTTTGTTCTAGATTTTGTGGCAAAGTGGGCTAATATCATAATTGGTTTTCCTGACTCTATAGGTTTTATTGTTAAATTATTTGTTATCTTGGCTACCTTAGGAATAGTTTTTGCTATACATATGTTAATTTTATTTTATATTATTAACATATTTACTGTTATTATGGATTATTTTTGGGGTGATAAAATAGATTCAATAAAAGCTATAATATCAAAAAAACTCTCATTATGAGAGTTTTTTTATTCAAATTTTTCATAAAACCAATCATCTATATCAAAATACTCGATTGTTCAAGTCCATAAAATAGGTAGGTACATTAATTCTAGGTAGTTAAAAATTATATCTTTTTGATCAAATCATTCTTCATTATCTATTCTTACTCAGTCTACAGATCAAGTTCATATAATTACAGATAATCCTCACATAGCTCACATTTTTACTATTCAAGAACTAAATGGTCAATATTTACCCCATAACCATGCTTTTTCATGGTTTCAAAATAGTATTGCTTTTGTTGTTTCATTAAATCATTTAGCCTTTTTAATTTCTTTTACTAATCTAAAAGGGGAAGTATATTGATTATATACAAAATTTCAAGATTTTTCTGCTAACTTTTTAAACATTCCTTTTTCACTATTACTTTTACTAAGTTTATCAAATTTTTCGGCTAATCATTCTGTTAATTTTGCAAATGAAATTCAGCTATGTTTTTCTAATAACTCAATTCAATATTTATTATAAAATGCATTAGTTTCAGCTTCATTTAAAATTCTTTTTGCTCAGTTTTCATTTATAATTATTTCATTTTTTGAAACTTGATATTTTCATTTCCAATTAAATACTCAATTTTTTATTCAAAGTGGTGATTCAAGACTTTTTGCTACATCTTTTGCCCTTTTTCATAAAAATTCTTTTTTAGATTTATGAGGAATTTGGTTTAATATATCATCTAAATTATTATAAACTTTATCATTTCACTCTATTCTATAATTACCATCTTTTTTATATATTTTTGTTATATTATCATTTGTAAGTTTTATTTCAAATGTATTTCACTTTTCTAATGTATCAGAAACTTCTTTTTTAAATCAATCACTTATTATTTTAATCCTTTGTTTTTTTAATTTACTAAATGATTTTTTAGTAAATAAGCTTTCAAATTTTTCTTTAGTAGCTTTAGACCATCCTCAAGTTTTTTCTTTAGCAGCTTCCCAAGCAGTTCTAGCTCTGTTACTTGTATTTTCAGCAGTACTTTCAGCAGATTCATTAGCTCTAGCACTACTACTTGCATTTTCAGTAGCACTTTCAGCTCTATCACCAGCTCTAGCTCCACTAGTAGCTTCTTCACTAGCTCATGCTGCCTTACTTGCTCTAGAAGATTCTCTTGCTCTTCTTAATTCTTCAACTTCCTCAGCTACCTTAGCTTGTTCTGCTTCAAATAGCTTTTTTTCTTTAGTTATAGAATCTATTTCATTACTTAATTTTTCTTTTTTTACCATTAACTCATTAATTTTTAGTTCTTTTGTTTTTTTGTTTTTATAAGTATTAAATAATCTTTGTTCTATAGGAATAAGAATTTCTTCTCTATATTTTTCTATAACATCACCATTTTTAGCTTTAGGTCCTAGTCAAAATTTTTCTTTATCAGCTTTACTTGCAGGATTATTTTCTATACCTTTATATTTAGATACTGCATCATCAAAATCTTTATTAGCTTTATCTATATTTTTACCACTAGGCTTATATTTACTTAATAAATCATTTAATTTATTTGTACTATCATTTATTAATTCATCAACTTTTCTTAATTCAGCTTTTTTTATATCAATTAATGCATCAAAATCATCCAATTTACCACATATTCATGACCTTAGTAATATAAGTCTTTCTTTTCTAGAAAAGTGTTTTCCTAGAAGGTGGTATTTATCCATTATATTTCCTGTTTCAAAGTTGTGGACTTTTAGTATTTCAGCTATTTCTAGCCAATCAAGATTTCTACCTAAAAGTCTATTTGCTTCTGTAATTCTGTCAGCATCTGTTAACCTAGCATTTTTAGTTATGGTAGCTTCATCAAATCTAGGTATAATAGATCTAGTTACTAATTCTCAATTAGCTTTAAATTTTTCTCAATTAATAACAATTTGAACTACATCTCAATTATCATTTTTTATTACTTTTGGATGTACTTTTAATAAATTATCTCAGTCTTTTTTGAAAAACACTCAATCTGCATTTTTAAAATAAGTTCAAAAACTTTCTAAATCTCAAGCTTCTTTTATTATAAATCTTCAATCAAAATCAGCTTCCCAATAATAATTTTTACCAGGATTAGCTTCTTTTAGTTTACCAATTTCACTATTTATTGAAGGAATATCATCAAATTTATTCAACTCTGTTTTACCAAATACTTTTTCATTCAAAAGTTTAGATATTTTTTCTTGTATTTGTTGAAATTTTTTATATTTTTTTGGACTCAGGTTGTTAACAAAATTTTCAAATTTTGCTGTTTTAGTTAGAGCAGTGGCTCATGGTATAATTGAAACTCATGCTAAAGCAAAATCTACCCAGCTTTTTTCTGTTCTATAATCTTCATTAATTAAATTAAAAGATCTTAATAATAATAGACCAGCATCTTCATCTGAACTTAAGTCTACAGTATCATATCAAATTCATAAAGCAGCTCAAGGAATAGTCCATACTCAGGTAAATGAAGCAACATCATTTAGTATTAATGCTCATAATATTCAAAACCAATAAAGTTCAACTTCTTCTTCAATTTCTTTATCTTTTTCACTTAATAATCATTCACTATTACCACTTCCTTCATTTATATTATGTTTTGCTAAAAATGCTTTATGATTTTCATCAGTAATATCTAAAACATGCCAGTTATTGGTTCAATAATCATAAACTCATTCAAAAATACTTTGATCAAAATCTCAGTCATCTGTTAGGTCAGCTTTGAACATATCTTCAAGTTCACTTTTTTCTATTCATAAACTAGATGTGTCAATATTGTTTTGTAATACTAATGCACTATATAATACTTTGTTATTAAAATCATCAAATAAACTATTTAATTTTTCATTAATAATCCATCTTTGATTTTGTATTTCTTTAATTTTATCACTAGCCTCATAATCTCATTCTTCAATTTGTTCATCAACCCATGCTATTCTTTTGTTTATAATATTTATCAGTTGTTTAGCTTTTTTTCAAACAGCTTGTATTAATTTATCTTTGTATTGAAAATTTTTTAAATCACCATTAAGTAAACTATAATATGGAGATAAATATTTAGCTAAATCTAGATTTAGTCAGTATTTTTCTTTTAAGTTATCTAATTTTGCTAAGCTTTGAGCATCAATTCAAAAGAAATCTGCATATTTTTGCATTTCTTTACTAACAGATACAGTTTCTGTTTTTGTAGGATTTAGTGGTAATTGTTGTTTTGCAACAGGATCTATTTCTCATGATTGAACTTTATTCCAACCAGCTACAGCTTGTTCTTCAGTAGTCATTGAGCTATCTTCAGTAATTGATTCTATAGCTTGTTCAGATTTAGTTTTTTTCTTTTTAGTTTCTTTGCTAGTAGCTGGTAGATCATTTAAATCAACTTTGAAACCAGCAATAGAAGACCATACAGCAAATATTTTGTCATCTATTTTTTGATATTTTGAATCATTTTTTGAATAACATTTTAGCTTTTTTGCAGTATCAACTAGGATTTTTAAAATATCTTCTTTATTTTTAGCTTTATCTCTTACCAATACTTTAGCATCAAGAATTGCTAAACCTTGTTTTCAACTTAAATTGTGTTCATCTATTCTGTAGATTTTACCTTTAAGTTCTTTGATGTAGTCTTTTCTAAGACTTTCAAAACTAGATAAAGTTTCTTTTGATTCAGGTGATGTTTGTTGATTTATAATAATATCTCAATTTGAAGAAGCTGCTTTTTGAGCAAGATTAATATTATTAAATGTATAATTTTCTGAATCTTGAATGTCTCTCCTAGTTTCACTAACAACAACAGATTGTTTTTGTTTTTTAGCTCTTTTTTGTTGAAGATATGCTTTATTCCAATCTTCTAAAAGTTTTCAAAAACTCTCATCTTTTTTGAATTGGTTTCACATAAAATCTGTATGTGATTCTGGTTTTTCTTTCCAGTCAATATATTCTTTATCTACCCATTGCATCATAGCATCTAAATCTTTTTCACTAGTTCTGTGTAATCATTTATCAAGACTTGTTTCAATAGTATTTCTGTTAATACTCATAGTTTTATAATAATATTTTAAAATTCTTTAATATTTTATCATATTTATATAAGTTTTGTCAAAAAAAAGCATTTGCAAAAAATACTATTTTAAATATTATAGAGAAATAATAACTATTATAACTATAATTTAAAAGTAAATGCTAGCTCGTCTTACTAAATATTCTGTAAAAAACATACTAAGAAATAAGTTTTTGAGTTTTTCTTCAGTAATTGTTTTAACACTACTTATGTTTTTTATAAATATATTAATAATACTACATGATGTAAGTTTTAAATTGATTGATTTGGTTAATTCAAAGATGACAATCTCTTTATACTTAGAAGAGTGATATGATAGGACAAAAACAGAGGTTACAGATTTAATATCTGATGTACAAATGCTTGATGAATCAATAAATGTAGAATATAAAACAAAAGATGATAACTTAGATAAGATAAGAGAGAGGGAACCAAAGCTTGTTAAAATACTTGAAAGATCAAACCCCCTTCCAGAGACAATAGTTTTATCAAATATATGATTAGATAAATATGAAAGTCTAAATACTATAATAGAAACAAAAATGTTTTTATTATCAAAGGATGAAGATGATATAGAACACTTTGCTAATTATACTACACAGTATAATAAAATTAAAAATATAATTAATGTATTAAGTATATTGCAGTATTGATTATATGTAATAATATCTATATTTCTGATATCAATATCTATTATTATATATTCTGTAATTTGAAATTTTATATATTACTATAAAGATGAGATATATATAACAAGACTTGTTTGATGAAGTAAAGATTTTATATATTGACCATTTGTATTACAGGGGAGTATATATTCATTTATAGCTTTTGTATTTAGCTTTATGAGTTTTATGTTTATATTAAATTATATAAATACTACATTTAAAGATTTATACTATTATACATTTTCATTCAAAGTTTTTTTATTAGAAATGGTATTGTTTGTAATAATTTGAGCATTTGCTTGATACCTTTCATCAAAAAAATATCTAAAAAATTAAACAAAAACACTAAAAACTGTATTTTTTATACAGTTTTTTTTGGCTTTATATAGATGAGAAAACTATAAAAAACAAAAAAAGTTAAAAAAAAATTTGCATTTAATTCTTTTTTTAATATACTCCCTTGGGCAAAAGCAATGGATGCGTAGCTCAGTTTTGGTTAGAGCGCTGCACTGTCACTGCAGAGGTCGCGGGTTCGAGTCCCGTCGTGTCCGCCATAAAAATAATTTGTTTTGACAAAAAATAAATTATGTATATAAATAAAGCCAGCAAATATATTATTGCTTAACAAATAGAGAGTTGAAAGTAAAATAATTTACCTCTGTATTCGTTATATATATTTGTAAAAAATGGGGTCTTAGCTCAGTTGGCTAGAGCGCCTGCTTTGCACGCAGGAGGTCAGGAGTTCGACTCTCCTAGACTCCACCATTAATTTAATATTTATTTTGTAATTTCTTTTGTAATGCCTGCAAATAAAAGACCAAGAAGATTAAACTATGCAGTTAATAAAAAATGACCGAAAACTTGAGGTAAAGTTGGAAAAGCAGTAAGTCATTATAAAAAACTGCAAAAAAGAATAGAGTTTGAATGAGAAACTAAATGGTTAACTAATGCTGTGAAAATTGTTACAGTTAAGTTAAAAAAATACCAAATAAATCTTAACAAAATATAGTATGCCTAGATTAACAGGACACACACATAGAAAACTAAGAAGAGCTTTATCTCTTATAGAGAAGAAAGTAAGAAAAACAAAAAAGTAAGATTTTAAAAGTAAAAGGAATATATCTTTTGCTTTAGTTTTCTCTTAAAAAAAGAATTATTAAATTTTTTAATATTTATTTTATTATTAATACATTTATATTATGGCTTTTGATAGATCTAAACCACATATGAATATTGGTACTATTGGTCACGTTGATCATGGTAAAACTACTACTACTGCTGGTATCTCAGCTGTATTAACTGCCGCTCAAGGTGGTGAAGTAAGAGATTTTGCTTCAATTGATAATGCTCCTGAAGAAAGAGCAAGAGGTATAACAATTAATACTTCACACGTAGAATATGAAACAGAAAATAGACACTACGCTCACGTTGATTGTCCATGACATGCTGACTACGTTAAAAACATGATTACTGGTGCTGCACAAATGGATGCTGCTATCTTAATCGTTGCTGCTACTGATGGTCCAATGGCTCAAACTAGAGAACATATTCTTTTATCTAGACAAGTAGGTGTACCTTACATTGTTGTATTTATGAATAAATGTGACATGGTTGATGATGAAGAAATGTTAGAATTAGTTGAAATGGAAATAAGAGACTTATTATCTAAATATGACTTCCCAGGTGATGATACTCCAGTTATTAGAGGATCAGGGTTAGTTGCTTTAGAAAATCCAACTGATATGGATAAAGACTATGGTGCTAAAACAATTATTGAATTATTTAACGCTATTGAAGAATTTGTTCCAGTTCCTGAAAGACCAACTGATAAAGACTTCTTAATGCCTATTGAAGATGTATTCTCAATTAAAGGTAGAGGTACAGTTGTTACTGGTAAAATTG
>CAYFPB010000072.1:0-6727 GCA_964344895.1 uncultured Candidatus Peribacteria bacterium
TATTATCCTAGTAATGGTATTATACTCATAAATATATAAAAATGCAAATTTATTTTTTTATTTAATTATATAAAAAAGAGCAAAATTGCTCTTTTTTTACCATTCTTCTCAATCTTCTTTAGCTTCATATACTTCATTATAATATTGTCTTCTAAGATTTTGTTTATATTCTTCAAATTTTTCTTCTGATAAACTTCCATCTTCTTCTAAGTCTTCATATGGAACCATAAAGTATTTATCAGTTCCTGGTTGACTCCATGTAGTATCTAAATGAATAGTACCTCATTCTATTAAAAATTTACCTTCAAAAGTCATTCAGTCATAATCACCAGGAGTTGCTTGAGGCATTTCTACATGCCAAGATCATGGTTTTAAGTTTGCTAAAGCTTTTTTAACAGCTTCTCTGTGTTGTTGTTCTCAGATATCTAAATATAGTTCTAATTTTTCTATACAAGATTTTATTTTTTTCTCTGTAGATATTGCACGTCATGCATTTATAGAATTATAAGTAGATCTTAGTTTTTTATCCTTACTAGCTACTCTTGATAATATAAAAGTATTTTCAAATGATTCATTTATAACATTTACTTTTATTTCAGATTGTTCCATAAGTCTTAGAAATCTATCTATCTCAAAAACTATATCTTCAACTTTATCTTTAGAAATATTTTTAAAATTTACTTTTCCATGATCATCATGTATATTGTATTTATCTTTAACTATTTCGATATTTATTTCATTATCTCCTATTCATTTTCTATCAAGTCTTAATAAACCATGTTTTTTAGTCATTTCATAATCTAAACCATGAGCATGTAAGTCTTTTCTAACCTCTTCACTTAATCAAAACTCTTTAAAAACTTCTTTTTCATGTTCAATAGCTTTTTCATTATTACCATATTTTAATAATAATTCTTTTTTTGCTTTGTTGATTTGAATCTTTGTAGGATATTCAGCAAACTTTATACTTTTTGCATGATGTTTTTCAGAATCTTCTAATTCCACTAAGAAATATGTTTCTTGCTCCTTACCTGTAATTTCTTTAGATAAAGTTTCCATTTTAGTTAATAAAATAGCTCTTGAAGATCATTCAAAACTTATATATTCTCAAATCTCTTCTGATTTTATTACAGTATCTCAAGTATCAACTCATAATACACTAGTTTGTGCAAACTCATTTCTAAGACTTAATAATAGTAAATTTTTATAATTTTTAATAAATGTGTGCATAATTTTAAATATTTTTAATTAGCTAAAATTTTATATACATTTATTGTAACATATTTTTATGAAAAAAAGCAAATTTTTATTCAAAAAAAATTAGTAATAAAAATTTTTTATATATAATAGATTATATTTACTATTTAATTTATAAAATATGGAAGCATTTTTTTACTTTTGTTTATTTGTATTTGGTACCCTTTTTGGTAGTTTTTGATCTGTTGTCATTTACAGATTAAAAAGCTGAGAAAATGGTATTATGTGATGAAGAAGTCACTGTCAAAGTTGCAATAGATTATTAAAAGCTGTTGATTTAATACCAATTGTTTCATGGGTATTAAGTAAAGCTAAGTGTATAAATTGTAAAGAAAAAATAAGCAGTGTTTATCCTTTACTAGAATTAACTACTTGATTAGTTTTTGCCTTTATATGATACTTTTTAATAGATTTCAATGCCCTTGCTAGTTTTGAAATGATGGAAATAACAAAACTATTTTTCTGGCTTTCTATATGATTTATTACTGTTTTATATAGCTTTTATGATATATTATTCTTAGAAATTCATGAGTGAATTTTACTTACATGAATATGATTAATTATATTATGACTATGAGCTCAAACTTTATTTAGTGATTTTAATTTAATTTCAATACTTCCTTCTTGAGTTGAAAGTATTAGTATCTGAATTTCAGCAATAGTAACTACTTTGGTAATACTATGACTATTATATACTATTATGCTTAAAGAGTTATCAGAGATAATTGATATAATACTTCTATCTTTATCTATAGGAGCTCTATATTTATTTAATATGTTTACTTGAATAAACCTAGAAGATATTGCAATATTAAATGGACTAATTTGAGTTTTAATTATTTTTATATTCTTTTATTTACAAATAGTTATTTCTAGATGAGCATGGTTATGATGAGGTGACTTAAGAATAGCTATAATGATTTGATTAATTTTATGAGTAAGTTATAGTTTTCCTGGTTTAATGTTAACATACTTAAGTGGTAGTATTATATGAATAAGTTTTATTATTTATACTAAACTTCAAAATAGCAAAGAATGATTAAACTCAGCTGTTCCTTTTTGACCTTTTTTAGCTATATGATTTTTAGCTACTATATTCTATAGTGAAGCAATTTCAAATATGATTAGCCAATATTTATAAATTTTGTAAATAGAATTTTATTTACAAAATTTGGCTTTTATGATATACTTAATATTAATAACATTATTTTATAAAATAAAAACAAAAAATGGATAATAAAAAACAAATAGCAGCTATAAGAGATTTCATTATAAGTGCTGAAAAATCTATAAAAAATGCAAAAAAACTATTAAAAGATGTTTTAGAAGAAAATGATATGTCTTTTAACTCAGAAACCAACCTAGATACAAATGGACTATCAACGTATAATAGTTGAGAAGACAAAATTGTTGAAGGAGTATTTACATGAGAAGATATGCTTTGAGTAGATAAAAATAATTATCCAGTTCCTGTTAATTATAGTTCTAAATCAAAACTTGTTCAATGAGATAGACTAAAACTTACTATTGCAAAAAATGGTAAGATGTTATATAAACAAATAGCTCCTATTGATAGAGAATTTGTAAGTTGATTAATTGTAAAAGAACTTGATAAATACCAAGTAGTTGCTGAATGAAAAACTTATGATCTACTAACAGCTGCTGTTACTCATTTCAAATGAAACATTTGAGATACAGTTACTGTAATAATTCCAAAATGAAAAGATGCTACATTTGCTGCTATTGAAACAATAGTACCAAAAGAAAAATAAAAAATTTGCTTTTTAAAAATTTTTTATTACAATGAAGATACATAAATTGTTAATTTGAGTAGAAAAAACTACTCCAAGATAGATAAAAAAAGCCTGTGTAAGAGGCTTTTTTTATTGTTATTTTAAAAACACTTTTCAATATTTAGAAAAAATATAATTAATATAACTAATATATAAATTGTTAACTTGAGCATATCACTATCTCCTTATGCCCATTAAAAAATAAACAACTGACATGATAGTTTGTCAGTTGTTTTATTATATACATTTTATATATTTTTACAAATTTATTTTAAATTAACAAATTCTGTAGAATCTAGAGAAAACTCTCATTTTACTTTGAAAGTTTCTACTTCCTCTATATGTTGACCAAGAGTGGATAAAAATGTTTCTTTACTTTCTCAATAAGGTACAACAAGTCTAGCTTCAATATTTTCAAAAATAGTAGCTGATTGTTTAGATCAAACAATTACTAAAATATCAACATCTCAGAAAAAAGATAAAATCTCTTCTTTTAATTCAAAGCTATCATTTGTAATAATAACTAAATGCTTAGTATCTATTGTAAAACTATAAAATAGTTTTTCTTGATACTCTTTTACTTCTAATAATATTCCAGATTTTTCGAATTCTCATGGATGTACAACACTTAAATCATCTATGCTTACATCTAAAGTATTTGTATCAAATAATATTTTATTTTTTTTACTATTCTCTATAGAGACAACTCAATCATTATTTTTAATTTCTAACATTTTAACTTATTAACTAAATAAAAAATACTTTGTTTCTTCATATTATAGCATGAAGATCAAACATTACCTCAACATTTTTAATTTCTTTTAAATTAAACCATTCATATCAAACAAATCTTTCTGACTCTTGAGGCTCTGGGTCTTTTGTTCAATTATATTTTACTAAAAACAAATATACATCCTTATCTATTAAAGGAGCATCTTTTAAGTATCAAGCTGTAAAGGTATAATTTAGTTTTGTAATAAACTTTATTACTTCTAAATCTGGAGTATCTAAACCAGCTTCCTCACTTATTTCTCTAACAGCTGTGTCTTTAGCAACTTCTCATTCTTCAATGTGTCATTTTGGTATAACATATATTTCCCTATTTTTCGAGTTTAACCACTTAAGTAAAAGTATTTCAACTACTCAATTTCTTTTACGATAAACAATTCAACCAGAACTTTTTTCATATTTTTTTGCCATGATTATATTCTAATATTTCTAAACTAAACCTATAATAAATAAAAATTGAAAAATTTCAAGTTTCATTTTTACTTTTATTTAAAAAAAGTCTTATATTTTTTGCATTTATAATTTTTTTATGATAAAATTTAATAGTAAATAAAAATAATACAAAAACAAAAATAAAAATAAAATACAAAAGAACATGGAAAATAAAAACAAAAAAAATACAGATGCATTGGATTTTATTATAGATTCAAATAGCATAGAATACATAAATGAATTGAAGCTTAATCTATTAAAAAAAGATTATGCATTAGAGAAAGAAAATATAGTTAATGATTCAATTAATTCCCTAGATTGATTAAAATCTTTAATTATAGAAGAAAAAACTAAAGAAAACAGAAAAGGTATTTTTGATTTTTCTAATTACTCTGAAAAAACTAAATTAATACTAGATTGAGTAAAGGTATTTTTTAAATACTTATTCTCTTCAAGTTTAATTTTTGCTTTACTTCTTTTTTCTACAAACTACAGTGCATATATTAATTTAATTAAAAATTATGTAAATAAAACAGAACTTGAAGTAACTAAACAAAATATTATTTCTTCTGTTGAGGCTGCAAATATAAAAGAAAAATATAAAATAGAAAAATTAAAAGAATTACAAACAAAAAAAGAAGAAGCTAAAAAAGATAGATTGTCTATCAAAAAAATGAAAAAAAGCCAAGATAAAGAAAGTTTAAACCTAAGTATTGAAATAACTCCTTATGAAAACAGAGTTATTGTTCCTAGAATTGGTAAAAATATTCCTTTAATAGATATAAAAAATAGAAATGTTTCTTGAGAAAAAGAATTAAATGCTATTTTTAATAAAGAGCTTGAAAAAGGGATAATTAGATATCCTGGTAGTGCTAAACCTGGTGAAAAATGAAATAGTTTTATATTTGGTCATTCTTCAAACTTCCCATGGATGAAAGGAAATTATAATGAAGTTTTTGCTTTATTATGAGAAGTAGAGGTTGGTGATAAGGTTATTGTTTATTATGAACAAGAAAAATATACTTACATCATAAAAGAACAAAATGTTATTGAGCCTGGTGATGTTTCTATTCTTAAAAGAGATAAAAACAAAAAAGAGCTTACTCTAATGACTTGTTGGCCTATTGGTACTACATTAAATAGACTTATTGTTACTTGAGAATTAGTTTCTGAATAACAAAATCCCCTATAATCCCCTTTATTAAAGGGGATGAAATACAATTATAAAGATTATTATGATTTGATTTAACTTTGAATACAAGACATCAACTGAAATAATTAATACTTCAAAAACAGTATTAGAGTACTCTCCACTAGAGTACTTCACTCTGTTTCTTTTGATAGTATTTTTTATCCTATTTCTTTATTATATCATCCCTGCTATAAATATATTTTTTGCTGAAAGGAAAAAAGAGATAGACAAGCAAAAAAGAAAAGACACAATCAAACAAATTGCTATCCAAAAAGACATAAACGATGAAATAGAAAAAGAGCTAAATATTTAGCTCTTTTTCTATTTTGCAGTAATTTATATTAACCAAAAATTTTGTTAATAGATTTTTTTATAACTCAAGTTGTACTTTCTTCTAATTGATTTTTTTCAAGTTCATCTAATTTTTCTTCTCAAAAATATATTAATTTAATATATTTATCAGTTATATACTCTAATCTATCCATATCTTTTGATTTTCTATCTAAAGAAAAACTATAAACATAATACTTTATCTGTTCCTTTAAATACTCTCTAAAGTCTCAAATTAATTTAAAAGTATTTTGTGTATTAAAATAATATTCAATAATATCCTTTGCTTCATCAAAAAAACTATCTAAATCTTCAAATTTAGATAAATGTTTAGATATTTCACTTCTTGCAAGCTCTATATCATTATCTATTGCATCTAAAAAATCTTTATCAATTTTTTGCATTTTCTTAACTTAATCAATTAAATTATTATAACTTTGTTTTAATTTTTTGTTAGTTTCTATAAGGTTATCTTTATATATTTCTTTTAATTTAGAATTACTTAATAATAATCATATTTTTTTTCTTAAAGTACTTAAGTTATCCTTAAAATTCAAAGAATCTACTCTTGATAATCTTAATATTGAATACATATCTTTTTCAATATAATTACTTATTCAATCTACTATGTCTTGTAAGTCTTTTATCTTTTTTGGATTTTTAATTAAATCATCTATATCAATTTTACTTGAAAAATCATCAATTAATTCACTAGCTTCAATAGGTTTTAAATCTTTTATTTCATCCAATTTATATTTTCACTTTATTTCCAGATAATCTATACTTTTTACATTTTTAGTATCTTCTTGTTTTTCTTTTCACTTAACTAATTTAATTCACTTTAACAACTTTCATAATCATCATAATCATAGAGTACCTAAAGCTATACCTCAATTATAAGGATTTTCCATTATATTTCAAATATCTCACAGTT
>CAYFPB010000073.1:0-6718 GCA_964344895.1 uncultured Candidatus Peribacteria bacterium
AGGAATATTAATTAAATTTGACAATAATTAAAACAATAGTATATTAAACTAGCTTTTCATTAGCTATTGTTTTTGAAAATGCACCATTTGTTGAACAACCAAACTGGAGATGATGAATGAAAGATGATAAGAGTATTATCCATGGTAATGAAACCATGATTCATGGTGGAGCTGCACCTCTAATGGCAATTGCAGCAGCTGGTGCTGTATTGGCCTAGTTTACTACCAGTTCAACCCTAACACCCACTTCCCTAAGGGAAGTGGGATTTTTTTATTTAAAAAATTTGATTTTTAAAATAAATTTGATATAATGATATTACTTTTGTAGGATTTAATTGCCTATATGATTCCAGTAGAAATACTGGATGACAATTTTTACTAGAAACTTAATAATTTTTTAAGTTTCTTTTTTATTTCTATAAAACTACTTTCTCTAAACTCTCATATTTTATAACCAAATCTATTTTTATGAAACATTCTCATTTGGTAAAGTAATGCAGTGTATTCTTTTCAATCAATTTTATAATTATAAAACCATGTTCATGACTTTATTTTTGTACTTAATGGTATTCAAAAACATGTATCATGTGATAGTTTTTTAAACACAAGTATAGGTCTTCTAAATTTTTCTCACTTTCAAATTGCCTCTGACTTTACATTTAATCATATACTACACCAAAATATATCTCTTTCTTTGAAATAATTATCTAATTCAATACTATTCAAGTATTTTTTATATTCATTCCATTTATCAAAATCTTTTTTCATATTATTTTTACTATTTATTTAAAAACCTCATCTGTCTTAGTTGAATAGCTTATAGCTACAAAAGGTATAGAATATACTTGAGATAAAATCATTGAATGTAGTCTCATAGCTAGACATAAATCAAACTCTTTATAAATATATTTTGTATAAACATCTTCCATAGAATCAACTATAAGTACTGGTTCATTTATTCTTAAAAATTTATTTAAAAATTTAAAATCATTTGCTAGGTCATCTGTCTTATGAAAAGAGTGAGGTAAAAGTATTACTTTTGCCTTTTTTTCTAGTAAATAATCTATTATCTCTATTATTTTTTCTTCCTCTTTAACAGGATCACTATCTATATATCAACTTCTCAGAGCTAAAGCTATTTTTTTTCATTCTAAATCTATATCCTCTAAATCAGCAATTCAAAATTTTTCTGCTTTTACTTTTTTTATTAAATATTTTTCTTCTGGGTTATCCCCCCTCCTTACTAAGGAGGGGGTTAGGGGATGGTCTTCCACTTCTCCAAAAACAGGATCCATAACTATAGTTGATTCTATTCATAAATTTTTCAATAAATTATGACTGTATTTATCTCTTAGAGTTATCTTGTAAGCTCAAGAGAAGATTTTTTTTACTTCTTTGTGATTATCTTTATTTTTTATACTTAATCATAAAGCATAAAAATATATTTTTTTCCTTAATATTCTAAAAATATTTGTTCTAAATAACCATTGTTTTAAAGGTGTTGATACACTTTGTTTTTCTACATCATAAATAATCCCCCCTCATCAAACTACAACTAAATCACTACATGATACAGTTTTTATAAATAATAAGAAATTCTTAATATTTCTAAAAATATTTTTTGGATTTTTTATATTTATTGGAAAATATTCTATGTATTCTATATTTTTTTTCTTAAAAAATGGATTTTTAGCATCATAAGAAAATACCTTAAATATAGTATCTTTCCCATACTCTTTTTCTAAGGCTTTTATCTCATTTTTTAAAATAAGCTCATCTCACAAGTTTTGTGATCATATTGATGCAAAGACTGATATTATCATAGTTTTAATTTAATTCTAATTTTATTTTAGCATCCAACCCCATTAATATTTTTGATAAAGTTGTTAAACTAATATTAGCATTTCAACTTTCTATTCTAGCTATTACCGACTGAGTAGTTCAAGCTTTTTTTGCTAACTCTAATTGAGAATACTTTCTTTTGTTTCTTATATTTTTTATTTCTTGGCTTATTATATATTTTAAATGTTCTTTAATATATAAATCTTTTAATTTAGGATTTTTTTCGAAAACCTCCTTTTTATGTTGCTCAAATGTATAAAAATTCATAATTATTATTTTTTATTAATAATATAGCATATATGCTATATTATATTGAATTATTTTATTTTTCAAAATCTTTTTATAAAATCTGCTTTATAATTAAATATTTTTCTCAAAAATTTTTTATTTAATTTATTATCCTTTTTTATTAATCAATCTAAAATTACTATTTTATTATCCAAGTAACAAAAATATAATACTCTTCAAATATCTGTTCATTTTTTTACTCTCAATTCATAAACTTTGTCTTTTATATATTTTATATCATTTTTTCATAGCAATCAAAGTTTTAAAAAATCTAATTTATAATAAAATTTAGCTAATAATTTTTCATTACTTATATTTAATAATTCAAAAAAATCATTTATTGGAATTTTTCCATTCTCTTTTTCATAAAATATTATTTCTTTCATATTTATATTCCTTAATAAATCTCCTCTTTTTTTCTAAAACTTAGGGCTTCTAAAATATGTTTTGACTCTATTCTTTCTTGTAAATCAAGATCTGCAATAGTTCTTGCTAATTTTAATATCCTAAAATAGGCTCTTGCTGATAAGTTCATATTGTTAACTGCTTGTTTTAAAATATTTTCTGTTTCTTTATCTAGTTTACAATACTTATTTATTTCTTTTGTTTGCATTTCAGAATTAAAAGTAATATTTGATCAAGCAAATCTTTTTAATTGCATTGTTCTAGCTTTTTCTACTCTAGACTTTATTTGTATAGAACTTTCTGATTCTTTATAATCATCTCAAACCTTAAATTTTTCAGTTTTTACTTTTGGTACTTCTATAAATATATCAACTCTATCAATAAGTGGTCATGATAGTTTTTGCCTATAATTTTCTACCTGTTTATTTGTGCATTTACACTGTATATCAGGATCTGTAAAATATCAACATGGACAAGGATTCATTGCTCCTACCATTATAAATTGAGCAGGATAAGTATAACTAGCATTTGCTCTATTAATTGTAATTACTCAGTCTTCTAATGGTTGCCTTAATACTTCAAGCACACTTTTTTCAAACTCAAGTATTTCATCTAAAAACAATACTCATTTATGAGACAAACTTATCTCTCATGGTCATGCATTTCTTCATCAACCTACTATTGATATATTTGATGCGGTATGATGTACTACTCTAAATGGCCTTTTCTTTATAATAGGATTTTTCCTATCCAGCAATCCTGATATACTATATATTTTTGAAACTTCTATTGCTTCATCTATAGTTAGATCAGGAAGTATTGTTGAAAATGCTTTTGATAACATTGTTTTTCATGATCAAGGAGGTCAATCTAAAACTATATTATGTCATCATGATGCTGCAATTTCTAATGCTCTTTTTGCATATTCTTGGCCTAATATATATTTAAAATCAAACTTAGAATTGATATTATAATCATCTTTTATATAGCTTAAAAAATCTAGTTTTTCTACTTTTTCTAGGTCTTTATTATTATTTAAATAAGCTATTGCTTCTTCTAAATTTTCAACAGGTATTACATCAATATCTGGTATAATAGAAGCTTCTAATCAATTATCTTTTGGTACAAATATTCTTTTGAATCATTTTTCTTTTGCTCAGATTGTTGCTGGTAAAACAGAACTTACTTTTCTTAGTCTACCATCTAAAGATAACTCTCAAATAAATATAGAATCATCTACTAAATCACTATCTACATATCATTCATGTAACAATATTCATATTGCTATTGGAAAATCAAAGCTTGCTCATACTTTTCTTATATTTGCAGGAGCTAGATTAACAGTTATTCTATTCATTGGTAATCTTGTACCAGATGATTTCATTGCTGATTTAAGTCTTTCCTTACTTTCCTGTACTCATTGATCTGGTAATCATACTATTGTAAAACTTGGAAGTCAATTATTTATATCTACTTCTATCTCAATTAAAAATGAATCTAGTCCATTTACTGTTATACTATTTACTTTAGAAATCATGTTTATTTTAATTATATACTAAATATATCTTATTATATATACAATTATTTTTAAAAGTCAAATTTGATTTTTGATTTTTTTTTATATAATATACTTGTATATTATACTTTTTTAAAAATTAAATATTATGAAAAAAATAGTTGCTTTACTTGTTGTTAGTTTACTTGTTAGCTCTTGTTCTGGAGGAAAAAAAGAAGAAAATAATACTAATCCTACTCCAAAACCTCCTGTTATAAAAGAAGATATTAATACTGAAAAGCCAGTAATAATAGAAGAAGATTCTACAGATGAAAATACTTCTAATTCTTGAGAAAAAACAGATAATCAAACTGAAGAATCAAACCAAGATAATACTACAGAAAATACAGATAATGATATGGATAACTTAAATGAAGTTAATGACCTGCTTGATGATTTTATAGACTCTCTAGATGAAAATGAATAACAATAATCTTAAAGAAAGCATTATTTCACAAATAGATAAAAATGATAGCTTACTTCCATTTTTATTTATTTCAAAAAACATAGAAATACTTAACTCTCAAATTAAAGAGTTAGGTATTTCTTTACTTTCTCATTTTGATATTCCTTCTTGCTACCTCTATACTTTGGAAGATAACTGATCCAATATAAAAATAAGTGAAATAAAAGACTTTGTTGCTAGTTCTAATTCAAGACCTCCTTACAAGTTCCAAATATTTTTTATAGAAAATATTTCTAGGCTTACCTTAAAAGCTAGCAATAGCCTACTTAAGTTTTTTGAAGAGCCTAGTAGTATAAATATCATTTTCCTTACTAATAACTGAGAAAACTGAGTTTTAGATACTATTTTATCAAGAGTTCAACTAATTGATCTATGATCAAACTCAAGCATGGTAAAAAATGACTTTATCTACTCTATGTTAAATAACTACATAAACAATAAAGATCCTGAGATTCTCTCATATTTTTTCAGAAACAAACTAGAAAAAGAAGAATACATTTCTTTTCTAGAACAACTTATACTCTACATAAAAAACAAACTAAACTACATAGACTTTCTTGACGAAATAAATGAAGATATCAATGTCATAAAACAAAACAATGTTAATGCTAAATATGTAGTTGATAAATGGCTACTTAGACTATAAAAAAGAAATTTAGAATATTCTAAATTTCTTTTTTTATTAATCTCAGTTCATTTGTATTATACTTATATTCGATTCATCTATATCATTATTTCAACTATTAGACCAACATATATATATTTCAGTATTAAAGTTTAAATCAATACTAGTTGATCAACTTGAACACCCTCCAAATTTAGCTTCTACATTAAAAGTTCATCATCTTCATGGTGCTGGATGATCTGAAAGTGTAGCAACTTGTAATCAATGTTTATTTGTTGTTGTTCCATTCCATCATGTAGCCATAGAAATAATTCATGTCCAAGTTGAACGGTAATATCAACTTCATCAGTGAGCTTGAGTTATTGTAACCAACATACTTCATCATAATTGAAATGGTCTTCAAGCATTATGATAAAAACCTGTAGGAGTATCAATAAGTGTTCATTTTGTATTTCCTACATTTATTACTCATTTTACATCCAACTTAGCTTTAGGAGTTGTTGTTCAGATTCAGACATTACCATTACTATCAATCTTTACTTTCCTACTTCAATTTACATATAATCATAAATCTCCCCCTGTTTCTGTTCAAGTAACTGTTCAAATTCTTCATTCATTTCAAGCTTCATAAAAATCAATTATTGTTCAAGCTTGTCATGCATCAAAATTTATTGCATTTGATGTAGCTTTAACTATTCAATTTACTTCTAGTTTTTCTGTTGGTGATGATGTTCATATTCATACATTACCATTACTATTAATACGCATTTTTTCACCATCAGCACGTCAAAAGATATGTTGATCAGCATTATGGGTAATATTTACAAATGAAGCCGTAGATCTATTGTAATGATTAATAGTATTTCAACCAGAAGAATCTCCTGGATAAAACTCAAAACCTCCTGCTTCATTATTTGAAACTACTAATTTACGCTGTGGACTACTAGTCCCAATCCCAACATTACCTCCACTCACACTTATCCCCCCTATCTTATCATTCACATCCTGATACCAACTTGCTGTAATTGAATCTCAAGTACTTACTGTTGGATCTGTTGTTGATCTGATGCTGGCTGCATAGGCTACTGAGAATACTGTTAGTCAGAAAAATGTTCCAAATACTATTCATTTATAGGCTGAGTAACTTGTATTTTTTAGTATGTTTTTCATAATTTTTGTTTTATGTAATACCCCCCCTCTGTCCTTTGGACATTTCCCCTTGTCAGGGGAGAAAAAATATAGCTCCTCCACTTGCTAGAAGGAGGCTGGGAGGGATTAATTGCTATCCAATCTATCCCATTATAAAAAAAAAAAAAAAACGCAAATCTTTTTTTGATTTTTTTTCAAAAACAAAAAAAAACTCTCCTTTGAAGGAGAGGGGTTAGGGGTGAGAGATTTTTTGGCTTAGCTCTGAGATTATAAAAATAAGCTTAAATTTATTTTATCTAGACTTAGCTTTTTTATTCAATTCCATATTCTTTATTCTTCTTTTTTTATTCTGAATATATCTTTTATCGTTGATATTCAAATTCATGTT
>CAYFPB010000074.1:0-6687 GCA_964344895.1 uncultured Candidatus Peribacteria bacterium
TCAGGTGTTTTTCATTCAAAAAAACCATCATATCTTCTTTGTCTTTCATTTTTCATTCAACTTAGATCAATTTTCTTTTGCCTTCTTTTTCTAAAAGTGTTATTTCTTATTAGAGTTATTTGATCAACTGCATCCTTTGTTCTACCTATTGTAGTATGTGCTGGTAGTTTACATTCTAATGATTGTTCACATTTATTTATATCAAAACCAATAAAATTATTATCTCCCATTTATCATTATTCTTAATTATATATTACATATATTATAATAATTAATATCTTAATGTCAATATAATTCTATTTTTTAGTTTGTAAAAAGAAAAAAAATAAGTATAAATTAATAAATAATATATTAAATAATTCAAAGAGATGATCTTAGAAAAAATTGAAAATTTAGAGTTTTGACTTATAGAAGAAAATACTCAAGTATCAATCATAACAGATGTAATTATTGGTGAATGTAAAGAATGCATTGATGCAATTATTGGTGATAAGGTCTATATTATATATAGTGATCAAGATTGATTACCAAGAGTATTAGAGTCAGAAATTGTAAATAAAACAAAAAACTCTGAGGTTATAGTAAGTAAATTTATCAAATGACATGAACTCTATTTTGATATAAACGAAGCTTACAAAAAATACCATAGACTACTAATGGAAATAATGATTACAACAGAAGATTTTTTTATGAAAATAGATAAACATATTGCTAAAATCAATTCAGTAAATGAATTTAAAAAAAATTTAAATAATAACTAATTTTTAATGTTAAACAACCTAAAAAAACTAATAGCTTTAGACAATCCTTTAAGGCTTTTTTACCATAAAATAAGAGCAATAATTGCAAACTTTGTATATGGATTCCCCAGTAATGATATGACTATTATATGAATTACTGGTACAAACTGAAAAACAACAACATCAAATATCATTGCTAAATGACTAAGGGAAGCTTGAAAAAAAGTATTTATGTTTTCTACTGTAAATATTATAATAAATGATAAAGAATATCAAAATGATACAAAAATGACTTCTCCTGATGTATTTGAATTGCAAAGACTACTAAAAGTAGCTAAATCAGAGTGATGTGAAATTGCTGTAATTGAAACTGCTAGTCATTGAATAAAAATGCATAGAGTTTGGTGAATAGAATATGACATTGCAGTATTAACAAATATAACTCAAGATCATCTTGATCTACATAGAACTATGGAAGACTATGTTCATACTAAATTGAAACTATTTAAAGACCTTATTTGAAAGAAAAGAAAACCATGAATTAAAAAAACATGAGTAATTAATAAAAATTCTAAATATAGTGAGTTATTTTTAGCTGAGACATATGACAATCTATTTACATACTGAAATGGTAGATGAATTGACCTAGTAGCTGAAAACATAACACATAATAATAGAAAAACTCAATTTGAAGTTAAAATTCCTTGAGAAGTATTAAAAATAGAGACCAATTTAAAATGAGATTTTAATATCCAAAATATACTTGCCTCAATTTGAGTTTTTAGAACTCTTTGAATAGATTCTAAAACTATATCGGAATCAATTAAACATATAGACTTAGTGCCAGGAAGATTTGAAAGTGTTAATAATGATTTGTGAATAGATATAATAGTTGATTATGCTCATACAGAAGATGCTCTTGAAAAAGTTTTAACTACAATTAAATGATTAAAATGAATATCTAGAGTTATTACTGTTTTTTGAGCTACATGAGATAGAGATAAAACAAAAAGACCAACTATGTGACAAATAGTAGAGAAATATTCAGATATAATAGTATTAACTCAAGATGATGATTACACAGAAAATACTATAAGTATAATAGAAGATGTAAAAAAATGAATCAAAAGGGAAGAGTGAGATACTTTTTTCATAATTCCTACAAGGAAACAAGCTATTCAAACTGCTATTCTTACAGCAAAAGAAAATGACTTGATACTTGTAGCTTGAAAATGAGATGAACACCTACTTATTACAAATGATTGACCAGTTAAATGGCATGATAAAACAGTTATAACTGAGATTCTTGAAGAATTATAATAACCCCTCCGCCTTTCAGGCACCTCCCCTTGTCAGGGGAGGATTACTTATAATAAATAATATATGAGCTTATATTTAAAATATAGACCAAAAGACTTTGAAAACCTTATGGGGCAAAGTTTTGTTAAAGAAACACTGCAAAAAGCAATTGCTTGAGATAAAACAGTCTGAGCATATCTTTTTTGTGGACCAAGAGGAACATGAAAAACTACTACAGCAAGATTGCTTGCAAAAACAATTAATTGTGAAAATACAAAAGATTGAAATCCATGCTTAGAGTGTGATATATGTAAAGATTTTTTAGAAGAAAAATTAGTAGATATAATAGAAATAGATGCTGCAAGCCATACCTGAGTTGATAACATAAGAGATCTGATAGAAAAAGCTCAATTTACACCTACAAGAACTAAGTATAAGATCTACATAATAGATGAAGTACATATGCTTAGTAAATGAGCTTTTAATGCTTTATTAAAAATACTAGAAGAACCACCAAAGCATGTAAAATTTATATTAGCAACAACAGAAACTCACCAGGTTCCTGAAACAATTATATCACGTTGTCAAAGATATGATTTCAAAAGAATATCTGATTCAGATATAGAGGCTAGACTAGAATTTATTGCTAAAAACGAAAACATAGAGGTAGATAAAAAAGCAATTTCTTACATAATTAATAATTCATCAGGATGACTTAGAAATGCAATTAGCCTTTTTGAGCAGTTTATAATTGACAATAGAGTTAATTATGATGATATAGTAACAAAACTAGAAATAGTAAGTGATGATTTAATTAAAGACTTTTTAGATAAATTATTAAACAAAGATAGTAGTATAATTGATATATTTGATAAACTAATTGCTGACTGAAAAAATATAAAACTCTTTTTCAAAGAACTATTATTCTATACAAAAAATGAATCACTAGAAAAACTAAAAAAATCAGAAAATATTAGTGATTATATTAGTATACTAGAAATATTAGACGAAACTTACACAAAAACAAAACATTCCTTAGATGAAAATACTACTTTTCTTATCTGAGTATTAAAAATCTTAACACCTCCTCAATATGAAAACAAAATAACCCCTCCCCCTTCGGGTACTCCCCTTGAAAAGGGAAGAAATAATAAAGTTCAAGAAAATATTATTAAAGAAAAAAAAGATGAATTAAATCATGATGATTTAAATGATATTTTTTGAGAAGAAGAAACTCAAACAGTAACCCCTCCCCCTTCGGGTACTCCCCTTGAAAAGGGGAGAAATTATAATTCTCCCCAAAATAATAATTCAATAAATAATGGTTTTGATTTAAATACATTTATTGATAAATTAAAACAAAACTGAGCAAAGTGATGATTAACAATGGCAGTTAGATGATCAAGTATTAGTTTATGAGATAATGATATAATTATCTGAGCAAAAACTAAAATAGCAAGATCTCAGTTTGAAAATGTAGATAATCAATCAATTATACTTAAGTCTTTAAAAGATATGTGATCAGAAAAAGAATCTATAAGTATTAGATAGTATAATAACTCACCCCTAACCCCTCTCTTACTTAAGAGAGGGGAAAATAAAGTATATTTTTATGTATATTGAAGTTTCACCATTTTTTAAAAGTTTTGATGTTGCATGATTAACATACCATGTACCAGGTTTTTTAGAGTGAGAAATAAAAGATTGAATTATTGTTGAAATACCTTTCAAAGAAAATATTGATTTATGATTAGTTATAAAAATTTTAGATAAAATAGAAGTAGATGATTCAAAAATCAAATCTATTATATCTGTATATAATAAAAACTTCTTTCTAAACAATTATAGAAAAAATCTACTACCATGGATATCAGACTATTACTACACACCAATACATAATTCAAATAATCTTTTTTTTCCAAAAAATCTAATAGAAAAAATAAAAAAACAAAAGTATGACATAAATAAAACTTCTGAAATAAAGTATAATTATAATCATGATGTAGATTTATCAGAAGATCAAGAAAAATGTTATAAAGAAATCAAAGAATCAGATAATAACAAAATACTTTTTCACTGAATAACATGAAGCTGAAAAACAGAAATATATATCAAGCTTATAAAGGATAATCTAGATAATAATACACAATCATTATTACTAATCCCTGAAATAATACTTACAAATCAAATATCAGAAAAAATTAAGCAAGTATTTTGAGATAATGTACTAATTATCAACTCGACTATTACAGATGCAACTAAGACAAAATACTGGACCCTTATAAATAACAATAATGCAAAAATAATAATCTGAACTAGATCTGCTTTATTTTATCCATATAACAATCTATGATTAATTATTATTGATGAAGAGCATGATAATTCATATATTTCAGATAAGTCACCTAGATACAATGCAATAGAAGTAGCTGAAAAAATAACTAACTTAAATTGAAACAAACTAGTGTTAGCAAGTTGAACTCCAAGTATTAACTCTATGTACAAGTGAGTAAAAAAAGAATTCAAATTAGTTAGTTTATTAAAAAAATATAGTTAAAAAAAGAGCTCTTTTGAGCTCTTTTTTAGTCTTGAATATAACTTTCATTTTTTTGTTCATCAAATATTTGTTTTTGTTTAATTACTCAAGCGATTGAGGTAGATGAATTAATCAGTGCTTTCTTATCATTGTCATCAAAGTCTGAATCCATTCTACAAAAAACTAGATATCACATATTAGAACTTCAAATAGATAGTTTTTGTGTAAATGTATATATATTTTTTTCTTGTATTTCAAATTCAGTTACTTCCAATACTTTTGAATGTATTTTTCATTCCTCTCTTGTATCATATCTAAAAGTGATATAATCGTCAACTATATTATTGTGTTCATAGTATAATATATAATCTACATTTGCTATATCTTTTAATTCATCAATCAATTTAAATATTTCTCTATTTGATATATTTTCTAGATTTTGTATTTCATTATTTATTTTGTATGATGTAGTTAATAGATAGTTTGATCTAAGTAGTCTTTGGTTTGAAAGAAATATAATATATTTTAATAACTCTAGTCATTCAACAGGATGTTTTTTAAATAATTCACTTATTCATTCTTTTGCATCAATTGTTAACAGTTTTGTTTCCATTGTGGCTCTTATTTTTACTTGCTTAGGTAAGTTATTATTTAAAGCAGCCTCTCAAAAAACTTCTTTTGAACTAAGTTTATTCAAAAGCTTTGTTTCATCTTTTTTATTTGTAGTATATTTTTCTACTACTAATTCTCAAGATTCTACTATATATATATTTGTATCTAATTCACCCTCATCAAAAAGTACTTCATTATTTTTCAGAAGCTTTTCTTTAAAAAATCAGGTATTTTTAAATTTTTCAATATTTATCATTATTTATTTTTAAATATAAAGGGGATAAACTAATCAAGTAACATGTCTATTCAATCTTTATCTCTTACAAAACTGTAAAGAGTATCTTTTGATATTATTTTTTTCTTATATAATGCAACAAGATATTTATCCATTAATATCATTCATTGTTTTTGTCATACTTCAAGCACACTATATAAGTGATGTGGTTTACCTGTTATTATTAGATTTCTAACAGCATCATTGGTTACTAGTATTTCTCTAGCTGCTATTCTTCAAGGCTTATCTTCTCTAGGTACTAATCTTTGAGATACAATTCAAACTAAACTCATAGCTAACTGCATTCTGATTTGTTTTTGTTGATTTGAGGGAAATATATCTATAATTCTATCTATACTTTGAACTGAATCATTTGTATGTAGGGTAGAAAATACTAGATGTCATGTTTCAGCAAGAGTTATTGCTGCTTTAATTGTTTCTAGGTCTCTCATTTCTCAGATCATAATAATATCGGGGTCTTCTCTTAGTAAAGACTTAATTGCATTATTGAATCATTTTGTATGATGTCATACTTCTCTTTGATTTACAAGTGATTGTTTAGATTTTAATACAAATTCTACTGGATCTTCTATAGTAATTATATGTTTTTTTGATGTTGTATTTATGTAATCAATCATAGCTGCTAGGTTTGTAGATTTACCTGATCCTGTTGGTCAAGTAACAAGCACTAATCATTTACTTTTTTCACACATTGCTTTAATATTATCTCCTAGTCCTAATTCTTCAAGTGTTGGTATATCTTTAGGTATTGTTCTAAAAGCAACTGAATATCACTCAGTATCATGATAGATATTTATTCTATATTTTTCAGCTGACTTAAAGGTAGTATATGAACTATCTAACTCAAATACATCTTTAAATTTATCATATCAATCCTCAGTTGCTATAACTTTTATAATTCACTTTACTTGATCAAGGCTCAGTTTTTCTAGTTTTTGACCATTTATTTCAGTTAAGTCAACTATCTCTCATTTTTTATTCCTGATTTTTATATAAGAATCAGTTTTAATATGTATGTCAGAATAGCCCATAGAAGTAGCATATTCCAAAATAGTATCTATATAATTTCTATAATCCATTTGTAGTAATTAATTATTAATTTAAATTATTTTAACATATTATATTTTATATGTCAAATATCCTCATAAAAATATTAACACTTTAGGTAAAAATAAAAAAAGAAATAAAATAATCCTGAACAATAA
>CAYFPB010000075.1:0-6682 GCA_964344895.1 uncultured Candidatus Peribacteria bacterium
TACTATTTTCTTGTAGTTAAAAATTCCAGATACACAAAACTATTTATTTACCCACTTTACTACAGACAAAGATTTAAAAAACGTTATTAGTTCTGCTAAATTATATTTAGATGATATAGTAGTTGCTACAGCAACAAATGCTGATGTAAATTCTTATGGAGCTTGAGTAATAGCTTTTGAAAATATTACAGATTTAAATATTTCTACAACAACATCTGAATTAAAACTAGCTATAAATACATATAATATAGGATTAAATCAAGTTTGAGAAAGTATTCAAACAGTATCTATAACAAATGTTACAGCAAATAATGTTAACTGAGTTGATTCATGAACATCAATTTCTGTATCTGATTTAACCAATACAAGTTCAAATACATTTGATGTAGTACCTGCTATTGTTACAGCTACTGTAACAGACCCTTTTGCAACTGGTTGAGATAATACAGCTAATCTAACATTAAATATAAATCAATGAAATAATACAGATCCTAGTACTTGAAACGATGTAATTGTTAATTTAAATAGTATAAATATGACAATAGAATCTATTTACTCTACATGAGCTATTACAATGAACTCATCAACTACTGTTGATATAATGGATAACCAAGTTATTACTTTAGCTTATAACTGAACTATAATAAATAACCAAGTATTAAATTTTACTACAACTTCTGAAGCTAGTTACTTAATTTATGACTGAGGTATTGAATATTCTATTAATTGAAAAATATATAATATTAGAGTACCTAATACATATATATATATAGGAAGTTATAATAAACAACAATACTAATTAATAATCTAACAATAAAAAAATATGAAAACTATAAGAAAAATTGTTGCTGCATTATTAATATGATTATTAAGTATTGGTAATGTTCTAGCAATCGGATTCCCTGAAGAACCTATGGTAATATATGGAAATGTTACTGGATATGGACTTAGTGGGAAAACAATGAAAATAAGTGATACAAATGGTAATTTATTAAAAAAAGTAATTATCTATAATGGTAAATACGGTACAAATAAAACCTTTGATCTACAAAATAAAATTATCTTAAACAGTTTTGACTGAAAACTAGTTTTTGAAGTATGAGGTTATGAAAATACTGAGATAAACCTGGGAGAAATAACTACATGTAGTAAATCCCCTATATTTCAAAAAGCATGATTATGTCAATATAACCTTGTATTTAAAGAAAAAACTATTTCAGCTGATAATATAATTATAAAAGAAATAGATAAATCTATAAATATAGATGATATCTTTGACTGATTAATAAAAGAAGATATCAAAACTGAAATAGAAAAAGACCTATGAGATAACATCTTAAAAGAAATAGATGATACAGAAGAAATAATAGTATCATCAAATGATTTAGAAATCACAAAAAATATAGAAAAAAATATAATAATAGTTTCTGAATCTAAAAAAGAAGCAATACATATACCTGAAAATACTACTATAGAAGAATCAGATGTAGTAATTGAAAAACCAGTTGAAATAGTAAATAAAACAACTATTAAACATAAAATTAACAAAGATATAGTATGAGCTGTTGAAGTACCTACAAACAAACAAGTAAACTTCAATAAATATATAAGAGTATGTACAAAAACAACAAATAGTTCAAGCTCAAACCTTGAAGTATACTACTCTCATGATAATACTACATGGAAAAAAGATAACAATGCAAAAAATCTAATAATATCAGATTGACAAGTATGTTTTAGTGTAAACCATTTAACAAGCTTTGCAGTAGCTACAAAAACATCTAGTTCAAGCTCTAGTTGAAGCTGATGGTGAGGATGAAGTTCTAAAGATCTAGTATATAAAACAAAAGTAATAAAACCTATAGCAAAAGATATAGAAGAAAATACTACAAATGAAGACAAGACAATAATTAAAAAAGAAACACCTATAAAAAAAGTACCAATTAAAGAAAAGAAAAAAGTTGAAACTACAAAAAACTATATTGTAGCTAGAGATGCAAACTGAAAAGTTAAAGTTAATTGAAAATTATATATATTAAGTCTTAAATACTTTAATAAAGAGAAAAAGCAAGAAAAAAAAGTTTTTTGATATGATGTATTAAATATAAAAAATGATCCTGAGTATAATAAACAAATTAATAATTATACTAAAGAAATATATAATGATATCTCAAAAGATTATATAAGAAAGGAAATGATTAAATATATGGATAAAATGACTATCACATATGGTCTATATCATAATCCAAAACTTGATCCTAGTGTAAAAGCTATTTTTGAAGCTAAATTAAAAGAAGATAAAGAAGCTTTCTTATATAGATTAGAAAAGTTAAAAAAGAAAGATAGAATGATTAAAATGTTGGTAAAAAAGAGAGAAGCTAATAAACAAAAGATTCTATCAAAACCAAAATCTGATGAAAAAATAGAAGTAAAAACTAATAATAAAACTATTACTTATTCAATTGCTGTATGATCAGTAAAAATGAGTGCTAACCCTAGTTTTACTGAAACAGCTGCTTGGTTATATTTCTGAGAAAAAGTAAGACATATAAGCAGAACATGAAAAATAGTAAAAGTTCAAGTTATTGATTCAAGAGATGGTTATACTTGAAAAGTATGATATATTTCAAGAAGATTCCTAAGAGAACTAAAGTAAAAAAATAAAGCAAATTAATTTGCTTTATTTTTTTTATATCTCTTAAAATAAATAAAATCTTTTCTTGAATAAAATTTTTTTGGATTTTTCTTAAATAAGTAACTATTATAATTAAACTTTTTATTAAAAAATATTATATAGTATTTTTTTAACATATACCAAATTTCATTTATAGTTGTGAGAAGATAGACTGTAAATATAAATCATATAAGTCATAAAAAAATTGCATTTTCAAATTTTAGAATATTTAAAAACCCTGTTATATATAATGTAATAGGAGTTAAAGCCGCTATCCAACTAAAAATTAATATATATTTTTTCAAGTAATTATAATACTTATGATGAAAATCATATTTTATATATTCTGATAATATATAGTTCTGATTATTTCTAAAGTTTTTATTAGTAATAAAATTATATTTTTTAGAAATATATTGAGTTTTTTTTTGCATTAAAACATTTTAAAAAATAATTCTAGTCTATTTTTGTATTTTTCGAATGTATGTGTGTTTATTTCATTAACATAGGCTAGTCTGTTTTTCATGAGTTTTAGCTGTGATTCATATATCTCATTGTCTATATTATCAGTCCCCTCTATAGCTAACTTTGACTTCTCAATATTTTGGAACATTAGAAAAACTAGATAGATAAAGTATAACAGTACTCAGTGAAGTTTGTGGTATTCTGCTGAGTTGGTTTTTGTTAATATAAATGATTTGTTTTGAAATTTTTTTATGAAATTTTCTAGTAATACCATTCAGTGCTTGTCTTCAAAGTCTCTTTTTACTTTGTCTATATCTGAAAAATCATAGTGCGGGAAAATCTTTGACGAAAAAAATCAATTTTTATAATAAAAATTGTTATTCAGATCAATTAAATACTCTTTTTCATTTAGTCAGTCAAAACACTCAAATATATTATTCAAAAACTTAACTGCTTTCTTTTTTAGTTCATTATTTAATAAAAAACTATCATTTAAATATATATTTAGCTTGAATACAGGTAGATAATACACTTTAGTTTCAATATCATTTGTATAAAAAAACTCAACTCTTCAAAGATTTTTATCAAAATCTAAAACTACTTTATGATAATCTCATATACCACTTTCCTGTTTTACAAAACTTATCCCATCAAACTCAACTGATTTTTCTACTTTTTTTATAACTGATACTATATGGTACACCTCTCAGGCCAAATCCAAAAAAGGAGTATTAAAACGATATATTGTTGCTATGTTATTCATTGTGAATTCTATTACTTAATACTTTCCTCCCAGATATCTATTTCTCAAGATTTTGTTTTTACTTTAAATTCTCTTCTATTAAAGCTTGTTGGTTCTCATCTTAGTGATACTTTTTGTAGTATAAAACTACCATTTTGGTATTTTTTTTCTTCATCTAGTTCTTTTTCATTTTGTGGATTGAAATCAAGCAAATACCAATCATCAGTTGTTTTGTTATAAACACACTTAAAAAATGCTTGTAATTGTTCTTTTACTTCTTCTATTTTTTCTAGAGTATTTATATCTAAAACTAGTGTCTTAAAAAAATTTCAATCTTTTGCATTTATAATTATTTTGTCTTCAGAGTTAAAAATTAGATTTACTACATCTGTAAATAGTCTATATTTTTTCTCTGTTTTGATATTTATTATATCTATAAAACTCTTATCTCCCCCCATCAAACTTCATCTTTCTCAAACAGCTATTACTATATCATCATTTTCTAAAAATATTTCAGTATTATCAAAAGCCTTATTTCTAAGTGGAAATATTTTTGTCCCTCTATCTTCTAATCAGTCACTAAAATAACAATCTTCTCTCTCAAACTTAAAGTTATAAGGCCCAAAACTATCATTTGCAAAGTCTATCCTAAACTGTCACTTCATTCCAAGAGTAAACTTTTCCTTATTTATTTGAACCTTTTCTAGAGATTTTTTTATTATTTTTCACATGTTTATATATAGTTATTATGTAAATTAAAATTAGTATAATTATTTTTTTATTTTTTCAAAAAGTATATTTTAATTATTTTTTAGGCCTTATCTCATAATATTTATTTTTAGCATAGTTTTCTTCAAGTATTTCAAATTTTTCTAGTATTTTTGAGTTTGGTTTTTGTTGAATAATAAGATAATTATTATATCATTTAAATAAAAAATTATATATATAAGTTAATCCCCATTTAATAAATAATATTGGAAATGTAATAATAAAAAGTATTGTATTCCAAAAATTTAAAGTAGCTATAAAAACAGTAGAAATAAATCATAAAAAAAATAATATAATTGAAGAATATTCTTGAGTACCATAGTATACTATAAATAATATTAATAGTATAATAAATTTAAAAGAATATAAAATATAATTTAATTTTTCTGGAATAAACAATAATCTAAAGTTATCTATTTCATCATAGCCTTTATACATAAAAATAATTGCATAAACTATTAAAAAAAAGAAAACAAAAATATCAAAACTAGCTTTTAAAATAATTAAGAAAAATATAATTATTATGAATATAAACCATAATAATTTTTTAGAATTAAATGCTTTATTTATTAAGTTTATAACATAAAAAAAATAATTTATATTATTTTCAATTATAAATTTACTAAGTAAATTATTTTTAGTTTTCTTCCCTAAAATATAATTCTGAGAATTCATAAAGTTTTCAGAGTATGTTTTCTTGGTTTTTATTTGCATGTATTATTTAATTAATCAATTTGGGTAGATATCATCCAAAAAGGTATTATCTTTATATCAAAACTTTTATCTGTAGTTATTTTTCTTTTGAAATTTGTTTTTGTAGTAGTTTTTATAAAAAAATCAATTTCTTTTTGGTAATCTTTAGAAAAAGCATTAAAGATTTTTGGTATAATATCTTTATTATTGGTTTTTACTTCTATAGGGATTATTCATCATTTTTTATAACAATAAATAAAATCTATCTCACTTCAATTTACTTTATTATACCTTTTTATCTCATCTGAGAAAATATTTTTATTTTTTAATAATTCTAAATACACAAAGTTTTCTATTATATTTCAATTATAATTTTCAAACAAATAATTATTTTTAAAATAATTAACAATTCATAAATCATTTAAAAAATATGTAGCTTGTTTACTATATTCTCTTCTTGAGTTACTATAAAATGGATAAACTTTATATAATAAAAAACTTCTTTCTAAAATATCTAAATAAAATTCAGTTTTATCTCTTGAAGTTCATAGAAAACTTGATATTTCACTTATATTTAATCATGATGAAAGATTATTAGCTAAGAATGAAAACATCTTTTTAAAACTTATTATATCTTTTCAGTTTAAAAATATTGCTATATCTTTCTTAAGGTATATATCAATTATTTCACTTAATTTTTCTATTTTTAATTGTTTTGTTTTTTCTAATACTACTGCAGGATATCCTCAAAAAGTATAATACTCTTCTAATAGTTTTTCTATTCTATCAAACATAAATTCTTCATACTTTTTCCTTTTCAAATAATTAGTATCTATATTTTTATATTCTAAAAATTCATAAAATGAAAATGGATATACCCATATCTGCTTAACTCTTCAAACTAAAGAACTTCATAAATTTTTTATTTGCCATAATCAACTTCAACTAGCAATTATTTTTAATTTTATATCATCATCATCATATATAGATTTCAATATTTGTTCTATATTATCTACTGTTTGTACTTCATCTAGAAACAATAATCATTTTTTTCAAAAATTAATAGCATAATTAAACTCTAAATATGATATAAAGTCTCTTTTTGTTTTAAATGTTTTTTCATATATATCATCAAAATTTATATATATTTTCTTTTCTTTTAAATCTTTATCTTTCAATAACATCTTCATCAGGGTTGTTTTACCAACTTGTCTTGCTCAATATATAATTATCAGCTTCTCTTTTTTTAAAGCTTTATATAACTCTTTTAAATATTTTTTTCTTTTAAAAATCATATAATATACATTTATAAAATATTATATATATTATATCATAATTAA
>CAYFPB010000076.1:0-6663 GCA_964344895.1 uncultured Candidatus Peribacteria bacterium
TCTTTTTTTATATTTTTCAATAATAAATCCACTCTTTTTGAGATTATACCAATAAAAATAAAAATCAAAGATCAATTTGTTTCAATCTATCCTTCACTTTAGCTTTATTCAATGTTTATTAAAAATAGTTCTTTCTTTCATATTTTTATATTAGTTTTTTATATTTTATCATAAATACAATTTATAGTAAAATAATTTTAGTTAAAAAAACCTTAAAATTAAGGTTTTTTTATGATAATATATAAAAAGGATAAGTAAGTGAAGATAGTAATAAAATATGTAATGTAATAAATAATAAGATTGTATTAAGTTTAGTTTTATTGTTTTTGTGATGATTAATAAATATATATCATTGTATTATTGCTACTAAAAGTCAAATAAGTCATATAAATAATCATAAAGTGATATATTGAGAAGAGTCTAAAGAAAGGTTATTAGAAAATTTAAAAGTAATCATATATGAATAAGTAAGTGAAAAAGATATTAAAATATATAAAAATATATAAAATAGAATATTTAATATAATATATAATACTTTTTTCCCTATATTAATTCACTCTTTAGAAAATAACTTTTGTAAATATAAAAATAATCAAGATACCATTAGTCAAAGTCATATTCATACTCATAGACCTGATAATCATATTAAAAAACCATTTCATAAAATATATCATGATAGATAAAATCATTCTCTAAGAACTCTCATAAACGCTTCTAGTGATATTGTTGTTCAATAAAATCATATAGAAAAAATTAATATTATACTCATTAAAAAATATAATAATTTTTTCAGTACTGTTCACTTAATATTTTGTTCATATAATAAGTTATAAATAAAACTAAATAAATATTTTCATAATATTCCTATTCATATACTAGCTCATAATATTGGTAAACCTATTATAATAGACATTCATAATCCATTAATTGACTCTATTTCCCCTAGTTTTGATAATTATACCAATCAATATAATAAAAATAATAAATAATTAAGTATAACAAATATAAATATCATTCTAAAAAATATATATCATTTATTATTTTTATTTAGAAACTTACTTGTTCAAGTGTAGAAAATATATAATCAATATAAAACACTTAACAATGGTATAATAATGATTAATAAATCCATAATTTAAAATTAATAAAATAAAATATTTATACTATAATAAAATTAACAGAAAAATAAAAAATTATTGCTTTAAAATATATAATATGTTATTATATAATTATATATTTTAATAATCTAATACCTAATATGAATTATATAAATTATCAAAATTTTATAATAGAAAACTTGAAAATTTCTATTCCTGTTATTATATGAGTTATTATATGGTTTTATTTAAAAAATAAAAATAGTAATAATAAAAATATTTATGATATTCTTTCTTTTAAACATCTTTGATGAGATTATACTAAGGATATTAATAATATTTATCATGATTGAGAAAATATAGATAATGCTGATTTAAATTCATTTGAGTATCTTTGATGAGAATATGCTAAAGATAATATAAACATTTACTATTATTGAGAAAAACTAAATAATGCTGATTATAATTCTTTTAAATATCTTTGATGAGATTATAGTAAAGATATTAATAATATTTATTATGAAAAAGAAATTGTAGATGATGCTGATTTAAGTTCCTTTGAATATCTTTGATGAGATTGTGCTAAAGATAATAAAAACATTTACTATTATTGAGAAAAACTAAATAATGCTGATTATAATTCTTTTAAATATCTTTGATGAGATTATGCCAAAGATATTAATAATATTTATTATGATTGAGATATTATAAATTGGTAAATAAACTACAAATAACCCCCTTAAAAAATATAGTATTGTATTTTTTAAGGGGGTTATTTGTTTTTAATGGCAGTCCTGAAAGATAAGTAAGGAGGAACTTTTCAAGTTGTTAGAAGAAGTTGAAAATTATCATAGAATCTTTCAAAAGTATCAAGTTACTTTTCAAATCACTCACCTAGTTTCTTTTCCTAAATTATCTTCACTATTATTATCTCAATAATAAATAAGATCAGTATATTTTTTTTCTATATCAATAATTCTTTTTCTTACTTTCTTTTTTTCTTCCCTAGTTAAAGAAAATGACTTTACATAAAACTCAATTTCTCACCTTAAAAAATCTATAAAATCATTTAAATTTTTATATTCTGATTGATTTTTATAATAATTATTAATAATATTACTTGATTTATTAAATAATAAATCTAGGTCTTCAAATTTTAGTAAATGATTATTTAATTCATTTCTTAATCTATCAGTTTCTAGATTCCATTCTCTAAGTTCATTAGTTGTCATACATTTATTATTTTAATAATTTTCCTATAATTCACTTCATAAATCAAACTTGTCACTCAGTTTTTTTATTTATTTTTTCTTTTTGTCTTCTATTTTCTATGGGATTATATATTCAAAAATAAATTAATTTATCATATTTTTCTTCTATATAATATAATTCATCTATTAATGACATTTTAGTACTAAGGTCTATAGAAAATGAATGAATATAAAACTCTAATTGTTCTTTTAAATATTTTTTATAATTTTCAATATTATTATATTTATTCTGATTATTAAAATAATATTCTACTATTTCATTAGCACTAATAAAAAACTTATCTAAATCATCAAACCTAGATAAAAAATCGTCTACATTTTTCTCTGATTTTCTTAGATTTGCTTCCATTTCTGATAATTCCTCTCTCATTGAATCAAAAACATCTTCTCTTGTTAACATAATTATTTATTTAATAAAGTATTAAAATTTTTATTTAATTTTAAATAAACTAAATTTAGATTATCTATATCTATTTGCGATAATTCTTTATGACTTAATAAATTATCAATCTTTTTTCTCAATACACTTATATTATCTTTAAAATTGTTTAATTTAGTATTATCTAATTTTATAATATTTTCTAAATTATTTGTAATATATTCATTTATTTTATCTATTGATAAAAGTGTACTATTAAATTTAGTTTTATCTTTCAGTAATTCACTAATATTTATACTATCAGCAAAATCTCATATTTCTTTTCATACAAAATTAGGTCACTCTTTAGTAAAGTCTTGTCAATCTCTACCCTTCATTTTATATAATTCATATTCATTAGAAATATCCTTTGTTTTATTTCATATTTTTAATCATTTTAATAATTTTCCTAATCATCACAGTCATAAAGTTCATAATGCTATCCCTCAGTTATAAGGATTTTCCATTATATTTCAAATATTAGAGAACTCAGCTATAGTTTGTTTGACTAACTCTGTTAATACTTCTATATCAAATAAACTTTTTAACATATCTATTAATTCATCTAAAGAACTATCAATTAAAGTTTGTATTTCCTCTAAATTATTTATTACTAGTCAGTCTATAACTCATTTTACAAACTGTGTTACTTCAGGATTCTTTCATGTATCTATATCTATTGCTAACTTTTCATATAAACTTAACTGTATTTCTTTTATTTGATGTTCTTTATCTAATCATCCATCTAATTGTTTTTCTAAAAGATCTAATTCTTGTAAATCATTTTCTCTATCTCCTATCTCTATTTGTTTAATCTGTTTTATTATACTACTTTCTTTTTCTACTTCTCTTGTACTAACTTCTGTTAAATCAACTTTTGTTTTTCTGACCTCTGATATTTCATTATTTCATCATCATTCAAAACTCATAAAGTTTCAATTACATATTAACTAACTCTATTTTATCATATATTTTATTTAAATACAAAAAAAGAGTTCTCAAAATTGAAAACTCTTTAGAAAATCTTAAATGGCAGTCCAAGATTTGAAATAAACACACACTACTATTAAAAAGGCTTGCTAATCGTATAATTAAAGTAGTAGATAAATATATTTTTATACTTGAAAAGATAAGCCCTATAATTTATAAGACTAAGTAAAAAGCTTAGTCTTGTTTTTATAATAGCCCCCTATTCTCCCCCCCTATAGTTAAAAATATAAATATGCTTGTGGAATGTTATATAGTTAGTATCTCTGAAAACTTGCACAAAATAATAATAAATGATAAAATAAAAAGAAATTAAAAACAAAAACAAATTTATATATGCTAGATAGACTTTGATGACATAATGAGACTCAGCAGAGTAATGAAAGAAAAGAAAGCTCATCTGAACAGATGAATGACTTTCTTGATAATTTATCTAAGTCAAAAAAAGCTATAGAAAAATGCAGAATTGAAGAAGCCCAAGATAGAAAAGGTGAAGAAGAAGAACTAGGTTTATGTGAAGAAGTATTTAATTGAAATCTAGATATAGATGATTATGATACTAAACTACAAGAGCTAAAACAACAACCAAAAGAATCCAATCCCTATGAAACTCAAAAAGAAACTGAAACATTATCAGAAAAAGAAAAAGTAATTAGATATGCACAAATATCAGAACTGGCATACTGAGAATATGAAACATCCAGTACTTGAGAAGTAGAACTTACAAAAGTAAACCTAGACCCATTATCATATCCAAACATTAAAAATCTATTAATAACTCCTCCAGATAAATTAACACCAGATGAACAAACACTTTTAACATTTATACAAGAAAATAAAGATAACTATAACCTAGACTACAAAGTAGATAATAATATATCAGGTATTCTGAAACTAGCCTGAATAAACACTACTGATAATCAAGTTGCTAGTCTAAGTAATGATATATCTAGTATTTCTAGAGAAGAACAATTAATAGTTGCTTGATTATTAGAACAAAAACAAGAAAAGACTAGCCAAACTACTGATTATTTACAAGAATTACAAAAAGATTTTAAGATAACTGATTCTTACCCTAGCTCTAAAGATAGAGATACTAGCTGATTTCAGGCAATAGCTTTAGAAGATAAAGATTGAAATAAATATATATCTATAGCTGGAACTCAATTAACAGACTTTTGAGATTTATGAGAAGATTTAGTTATGATAGTAAAACACCTACCTATAAGACAAACAATAGATTTAATTAAATTTATTGAAAGATGTACTAAAGACTGAGAGATAGTAAAAATGATGTGACACTCTCTTTGATGAGGACTAAGTCAAATAGCTACAGTAATATATGAATGACAAATAGATGAAACTTATACTTTTAATTCACCTTGAGCAAGAAATTTAGAAGCTTATGTTGATGCAATAAAAGAAGAATTAGATAGAGATAAGACATTAAGTGATAGTGATAAAAGATTAATTATTGCAAAATTTGAAAAATTTTGATATAATAAAGATAGTAATAAAATAGTATATGATAAAGAAAATACCCCTGGTTCAAAAAAGATTACAAATGTAGCTTGAAACAAATGGGTTAGCTTTGTTGCTAATTTATGAGAAGATATTTGAGACTATAATATTGAATTAAAAGATTTATTCTGGCATTGAATAAATGATTTAATTAAATATGTTGATAAATTAAGTGAGAATAGTGATGAATTGAAGAAAGAGTATATTGAAAGAGAAATAAAGAAAATAAATAAAGATATACAAAATAGAGATTAATTATTAAAAATTAAAAATGCCAATAGATAATTTAGATATACATCATACTTATGATACTAAAAATAATCAAGTACCAATAGTACAAGAAAAAACTCAATCACAAAGATGAATTGAGGATACTTTAAGTGACATAAATTCAAAACTAGACTGACTGAAGTTAGAATTACCTAAAACTAAAGAAGAGCAAGAAAAAGAAGTATTAGAGTTAGTTAAAGTTAGATGATTAAAAGAATCTTTTGATAATTGAAAATTAAATAATTATAATTGTGAAGTAACTAAAATTCAGGATTGAATTTTTAGTTTCAAATGAGATAATGGTAATGTAATGTATTTTATTGATAATAATTGAGAAATCCTTTTTTGAATAGTAAATGTTATAGATAGACCATTTATAAAAAACTGAAAAGCTTTTGAAGTGGCTTGATATATAGAGAAAAAAGAAAATTGATTATATAATATGTATAAAGTAGAGTGATGAAAACAAATCTGACCTATAGATATTAATTCACCTGAGTATTATCAAGCTTGGCACGATATAATTTTTTACTCTGATGTAACAGCTAAACTTTTTGCTATAAAAGAAAAAATAGTAGAAACAAAAAAATGAATAGATATATATATAGATTGATGAAGCTTCAGATTTGAAGATTTAGAATTATTTTTAAGTGAATGATTAATTACTAAAGAAATATTTGATTTCTGAATTAAAGAAATGCAAAAAGTTATAGTTGGTCAATGTAGAGATGAGAGATTAATAAATATGAAATTTGATAAAAATGATTTTAGAAGAAAGGATTGAACTCTTCCTGAGTGGATTGATAAACTTTCTATTTGATGAATTAAAGAAAGTGATTTAAGAAGATATTATGTAAAATGATATATTGATTTAGATATTGCTAAGGAGTGTTATAAGGTATTACCTGAAGAGATGAAGGATTTAACAGGTAAGAAAAAAGATTAAGTAAAAATTTGCTTAATCTTTTTTTAGTTATAATGTAATGTATATAAGCTATTTATTAATAATAATATGCAAAATGTATAAAAAAGTTTTGACATAATTGTCAACGTTAAGTTAAAATGTCCCTATTTCCGTTAAAGTAGAAATGTCCCTTTT
>CAYFPB010000077.1:0-6610 GCA_964344895.1 uncultured Candidatus Peribacteria bacterium
GAAAAAACTCAAACTCTATTTCTACTTGCAAAAAAATATATATTAATTATATTAACTCTATTACTTAATAACAAAATATTATGGGTATAGAAGTATGAGCTCTAAAAGAGTCTGAAAAAAAGAAAAAGGAAGCTACTGAGAAGGAAATTAGTGAAAATAGGAAGAAGGTTTTAGAACATCAAAAGGTAAAAGAAAAAATATCTGTGGAAGTAAAAGCAGAAGAAGATCTAATGAACTTGAAAGAGTTAGTTGAAAAAGGTGTAATCACTAAAGAAACTGCTAAAAAAGTAGTGGAAGGAGAGGGAATAGATGAAGATACTGTAAAAGAAATTTTTGAAAAGATAGACGGTATGGAAGAAATAAAGGATATTGATGATTACTTACCAGCAGATCTTAGAATAACAAAAGAAGAATATCAAAAAGCTATACAAGATGATGTTTTTAGAGTACAAACTATAACAAAGCTAAACTCAGCTTTGACTTTATTAGCTAGTAAGATAAATCCTGAATCAGCTATGGGATTAAATCTTTTCTCATGATTTTTAACTGTACTTGATAAAAATCTTATTCTTATTCAAGAAAATACAATTGATGTAAAAGAAAGTCTAGAAGAGGTAGATGAAAAAAAGTTTGGTAAAAAAGTAGACAACAGAAGTCCTTGGGAGAAGTTTTTAGAAATATTTAAATAAAAAAATACATGTTTTACGCAATACTTTCAACATTTCTTAATTCACTTGCGACTAGTTTTTGGAAAAAAGCTTTAAGTTTTAATGCTCCAAGAGAGTTTTTTAACTTTATAGCTTACTTTTCTATTATTTTAATATCTTTAGCTCTATTCTTTTTTGATAAACTAGTTCTATCTGATATTAATTTAAAGATTTTCTCTTTAATTGTTTTTCTTTACCTATTACAATTTGTAATAGTACAACTTAATCAATATGTATATTCAAAAGAAAAAATATCATCCATTTTACCTTATCAAAATATACACAAAGTCCTTGTAATTATATTAAGTTTTTTGATTTTTTGAGATATATCATTAATTACACTAATAATTGCTCTATTTACTGTACTTATAATTATACTATTTACTGTTGATTTCAAAACTCTAAAAGTACCCAAAAGTATAAAAATCTTTACTTTTTCTCAGATACTTGAAACAATAAATTTCTTGATGCTTTGATATTTATTTACTCTGATATCTAATGTAACATTTTTTATATATTCATTTATACTTTGAATTATATTTGTATGATCAATAATTACATATAAAAAACAACTATCTTGTTTTAAAACACTACCAAAGGCATTTTTTAAGTACAGACTAATTGCTGCTCATATCTGATGAACTTCTTATATTCTATCCCTTGTAGTAATCCAAGAACTATGACTTAGTTTAAGTATACTTCTATCATATATATGACTTGGTATGACTTTATTTTTCTCATATTTGATGTTTAAAGATAAACCAAGTAAAAAAGATCTAAGTTTGATAATTATTGTTTCTATATTGATTGGGGTGGGGTATTATTTTAAATAAAAAAACGGAATATTGACTTTTGTTTTATTTTAATTATAATAATTATAAGTTTTATAATTATTTTTTTAAAAAATGAGTTTAAATAAATCAGAAAATACCACAAATAATAAACATATAAAAGAAAGTAAAGCTACAAAACAAGCTATAGCTATAGCTAAGCATAAATCAAATGTATTACTATTTGAATCTCAAAAACAAGATCTTATTAATAGGTGATTGATAAATGAAAATTGAATAATATTACAAATTAAATTGAAATGACAACAGTTTGTATTGAGAATTGGAAAAAATGCATATAAAAAATCTATTTTAGTTCATTGAGATTATGATACAGCATTTAAACATATTTTAGATAAATTTTGTAGATTTAATGGAATACCAGCAAGTTCACCAATAAAAAAATGGTTATTTAATAACAGAAATAAATATTAATATATTCCTTATAAAGTACAATAATCATAAGTAGTTATTAACAAAAATAACTACTTTTTTATTGACTGAAACTAAAAAATAAATATACATATACCTACACAAAAAAGGGAGGTATTTTATTATGGAAAAAGATAGAATAGCAAAAGTTGATTTTGAGGGGCTTACAAAAGAAATGTTAGCTCCTGAAGAGATTTTTTTAGCTCATAACATATCTGAAATCCCTATAATTCTAAATGAATGGTTATTAAAAAACAATAATACTATAAAAGAACTGTCATTTAAAGATGGTATTTATAGTATAAATGGTATAAAAGTAATTTTTTCAGTATTTTTAATTGCTGATAATCAGCTCTTAACAGTTAATGATAAACCTATTATTGAAAGAGTTTTTGAAGAAAAAGATGGTAAATCTTTTTTATCACAAATTCCAAAAAACTGTAAAAAACTGAAAATCAAAAATGCTTCGCTACTAGATTATTGTACATACCATTCAGGTGGAACTAGAGAAGTTAGATATGCAATTGAACTTGACAAAAAACAGTTAATTAATTTTTGTTCATGTAACCAGTTTGGAGAACTTCCAAATGACATATTATGGCATTTGAGTAACTTTTCAAACAACTAAAAAAGAGATCTAGAAATAGGTCTCTTTTTATTTTATACAACTTTTCTTGACTTTTAATCTATTTTATATATAATATATATTACTTTTATTATTATTACTACAATGAATAATATACTATTAATAGAGGATATTGAAGTAATTCATAAATTATACTCTCATCAATTAATATCAAAATACTGAATATCACCTAAAGTCTATACTAATTTACACACAGCAAAGTTTGCTATAATTGAAGCATTAGAAGCAAAACAATCAAGCATAATAATTTTAGACTGAAATTTTCCAGATAGAGATAACTCATCACCAAGAGAAAATAATTGAACTCAATTACTTAAATCAGTTAATAAACAATTAAAAGATACTAAAAATCAAGTGTTAGTATTACTAAATTCAAGTGAACATCATTGTAATTTTATTATGGCAGATACAATAGAAAATCAAGTATTCAATAAAAATGTATCTTATAAAATTACTTGAAAAGATCCTGATAAATTAATTAATGAAATAAGTGATTTTTTAAGTTTAGATAAAGTAGCATAATTTACTACCTTTTTAACACAAAAATCATAATTTACTTGAATAATAACAAAAAACTATATAATTTACTAAATTTAATAAATTATATAGTTTTTTTATATGGAAGAAAATAAATTTGAAAAATGGTGTAAAATAAAACAAACTTTAGAAAAAAACAGAAAAAATAATTTTCATATTAGATCAAGAGAAATATGGTATATTAATATATGAAAAAACCTATGATTTGAATCAAACTGAAAATGAGAAAATTTTAAAAGACCTGTTTTAGTTATAAAAAGAATTTGATCACTATTTCTAATAGCATCAATGACTACAAAATGAAAAGATAATAATTATTACTATAAATTGGATAATAAATATTTTAATAAAAAATCCTTTATTACATTATCACAAATAAGAGTTATTGATCAAAAAAGATTTTTTCAAAAAATCTGAACAATTGATTCTAAAGAATTTATTCAAATAAAAAAAGAAGTAAAACAATTATTATTTTAATTCTTTATTAATTGCCTATTCTATTTCTAGAATAGGGGGGGCCAGCCAAAAGTTATAAACTTTCCCGGCATTTGTATAACCATTATATACACTTATTACTTAAAAGTCAAATTTAAAATTATGAAAATAAACAACCAAGATGATAATCAAGTTTTTATAAGACCAAATTTTTGGTATGAGATAGAAAATAATACTCAAAAATATGCTCATATTATAATGATAGCTACAAAACCAGATATTATCAAACAAGCTCCTCTATATTTAGAGCTAAAGAAAAGAGGGGAACTAGTTATACTTATTCATACAGGTCAACATTATGATTACAATCTAAGTAAATGAGTTCTAGCTGAGTTTAATATGGATGTAGATGTAAACTTAAATATTTATTGAAAAATACATAAAAAATTCTCACTTGTGATTGAAAGATTAGGTGACTTCTTAATAGATTTATCTGAAAACTACAAAAAAATCCCAGTTCCATATGTTCATGGTGATACTCTTACAGCAACAACAGCTGATAAAGCAGCATTCTTAAACAAGTTTGCAGTAGTACATGTTGAAGCATGAATCAGAACCTTTACTCCTAGTAAAGAGTTTTATCACAAACTATTCAAAAACTATAATAACTGAAAATTTAACTGGGAAAAATACCACAAAGCACTTCAAGATTTTGAAATATATGAAACAGGAAGTATAGAACCATATCCAGAGCAATTTGATACTAGGTGAATAGAAGCTTCAACTTGATTCTTTGCAGCTCCAGTTGATCTATACAAAAAAACTCTTAGAAATGAATGATTTCCTAAAGAACATATAAAAGTAGTAGGTAATACAGTTGCTGATGCTATAGAAATTTCAAAAGAAAAGATTCCAAACTCTAAGGCTTTTGAAAAATTTCCAAATATGAAAGATAAACCTTTTATATTTATAACTATTCACAGAAGGGAAAACACAGAGAAAAAAGAAAGATTTTTAGTTATATACAATGCTATCAAAAAACTTATAAAGGACTGAGTACATGTTTGTTTTCTAGGTCTTTATGCTTCTGAATTTGCAATTGATAACTACTGACTTAGAGATGATATAGAACACTTAAAGAAAAAACATAAAGACAACTTTGCATATGGTCCAGCCTTGGCTCACCATGCTGAGGTAATAGATATGATAAGTAAAGCTTGAGCTGTTGTTACAGATTCTGGTAGTATGCAAGAAGAAGCTAATATTGTATGAGTTCCTTGTGTAACAGTAAGATTTGGATCTGACAGAACTGAAACTATTCTTGATGGTACAAATATAATAGCTCCACCTATTAACTCAAAGCTAATAGCTGATATAGTAAAGGGAAGTATAGCAAACAAAGATATGGTCAAAAAACACCATCTTTACTGAAAGAATGTTTCTGAAAAAATAGTTGATGAAGTACTTGATATGCTTAAAAAAGACTGAAAACTCTTCAAGTTTGATGATGAAAGACTTGATTTAGAGAAGTACTTTGATTGGAAGATATAAAAAAATTTTGTATAATTTAAATAATATAGTATAATTAATTAAATACTATTAATAATATATTATGAAAAATATAATAAAAAAAATAGAAAAACTTAAATCTTTTCTTCCTCTAGATCAAGTTATGACTAAATCATTAAAAGATTTTCTGGATGTAAAATATAATTACAATACTAATGCAATAGAATGAACAACTCTTACTGAAAAAGAAACCAGTCTAGTCTTAAGATGAGAAACTATACCAAAACATAGCTTAATAGAACATTTTGAAGTAATTAATCATAGAAATGCTTTTAATTTTATATATAATATTACTAACTGATTTTTAGATAGTAATAAAACATTTGATGAGATTTTTACTAAAGAAAATCTCTTAAAAATTCATAAAATGCTACTTACAAATATAAACAATGATTTTGCTTGAATTTATAGAAGACAAAATGTTAGAATAGCATTCTCAAGAGCTGTTTTACCTAGACATGAAAAAGTAGATACTATGATTTCAGACTTTTTTACTAATTCAATAAAATCATATAAAGAACTAAACTTAAATAACTTAGAAGAAGTACTTAAATTTTGATATGATATTCACTTAAATTTTGTAAAAATTCATCCTTTTGTTGATTGAAATGGTAGGACAGCTAGATTGTTAATGAATTTATGGTTCCTATATGCTATAAACAACTTAAATATTGTTTATTTCTCAAATAGGCAAGAATATGTAGATTCAATTGAATCTAGTGAAAAAAATATAAAAAACTACTATAGTTTTATGAACAAAAACTTTGCAGAAATCAAAACTGAAGAATTAGATTTAATTAAAAATAAAATAATATATAAATTTTAAGAAACAATATATTAACATATTACAATATGTTAATATATTGTTTCTCTGAGATTTTTTTAGGGGGTTGTAGTTAAAAAGATTTAATAAAAATTAGACTTTTTTTGATTTTGAAAAAAAATCAAAAAAAGATTTGCGTTTTTTTTTTTATAATAGAATTAATTGGATAGCAATTAACTCCTCCCTCTGTCTTTATAGCTAAGACATCTCCTCTATGAGGGAGATAAAAGAGTTTTCCTCTCATAGAGGGGAAGAAAGCTATAGTAACTAAAGAAGGGGGAGTATATTTAGCACATAACTTAAACAATTATGAAAAAAATCTTAAAAAATACAAGCTACTCAGCTTATAAATGAATAGTATTTGGAACATTTTTCTGACTAACAGTATTCTCAGTAGCATATACTGCCAGCATTATTGACTCAACAACAGATCCAACAGTAACTAGTTGAGATTCTATCACAGCTAACTGGTATCAGGATGTGAATAATAAGTTAGGGGGGATAAGTGTTAGTGGAGGGAATGTTGGGATTGGTTCACACTCTATTGATGCATTAGAGGCTCGTACCACCCTAGGTTATCAATCACTTCGTAATCAATGATTTAATGTAACAGCCTGAGCTTTACATAGTT
>CAYFPB010000078.1:0-6453 GCA_964344895.1 uncultured Candidatus Peribacteria bacterium
GTTTTTTTTACACAGCTACAAAAGGAGCAAATATTAATCTATTATTATCATTTTTACAAAAATCATCACTTAGAAAATCTAGGTTTAATTCACTTCTATATCATGCATTTCATCTTTGTATCATATTGTATCATACTGTTTTTAGATTGTATGATATATCATATCTATTACATGTCCTAGGACAAATATCATCAGTAGCATACATTCCTCTTGATGGATTTTCTATTGCTGAAGTATCACACAGTCTTCATGTAAAAACTAAAGCCCATGGATAATATAAATCAATTCAAACCTTATCTTGAGATTTACACAAATCCTCTCTTTTTTCCATATAATCTAAAGCTACTCTTCAAACAGAGTATTTCTCTAAAAAGTTTCTATAAGTTTCTACAGTTACTTCACTACTATTATAAAACTTAAGTTGCCATTTTACTATTTCATCTCTTAGTGCCAATTTTTCTTGTTCTGTTTTATTTTTTATTAACTCTCAAGCAGGATGAGCTTCATATCAGTATGTATCTATAAGTGGTGTTTTTAGTAGCTTATGTAATACTCTACCAAAACATATTTTTAGATTTGTGTACTTTGTATTTAATAATCTAAGTACACCTAAATCATTTACTACAACCTCTATAGGATTTTTTAATTTTAAAGAATTTAGGTATTCAAGTCACTCTTCAACTCTTTCAAGCATTTTATTTCCTACATATGGTGTAACATATGTAAAACTTCTTACTTTATGTGGTGGAAAGTTCTTATTAAATTCTGCAAATTTTTCTATAGCTTGTTCTAGTTCAGCTTTTGTAGCAGCTAAATATTCACAATTATCACTTCAATAATATATTCCATCTATTTTATTAAATCTATCTGGTCAAAATCTCTTTTTTATCTCTCTTATTCACATAAAATTTACCTCATATTGTGGTGATATGGTCTCAGCTAATTCTCATGGAAAATTTTTCATAAAAAAGCTAGCTAAATCTCTATCTTTTTTTCACTGAGATAATAGTTTACCTTTATTTAATAAATCAAAATATTCCAAGTTTGTTCAAATATGTATATGTAAATCCATTTTTTATATAGTAAACCCCTCTGCCTTTCAGGCATCTCCCCTTGTCAGGGGAGAAAAATAGGGAAAATAAAATAATTTTTTATTTCCCCTCTCTTAAGTAAGAGAGGGGTTAGGGGTGAGTTATGATATTTTACCAACAAGCTCTCATTTGTCATGAAGAGCTTTAATATCATCATAACCTCAAAGTAGATTATCTCTTGACACTTCTCAGTTAAAAATTTGTGGTACTGTTCTCATACCAGTTTGTTCAGCTATTTCTACTAGTTTTTCTGAATGTCATGTTATATCTATTTTTTCATACTCAACTCATAAAGAATCAAGTAAAGTTTTTGCCATATCACAATATGGACATATATCAGATGTTATTATTTTTATCATACAACTTAAGTTACTTTATAAAATTTCTCCCTTTTTAAAAGGGCACCCTCGCTTTGCTGAGGCATACTAAGTACCCTTTAGGGGGAGGGATTAGAATTAATAAATAAATTCTACTTTAACTACCTTGTTTCAAAATCTTTCTGATACTTCAGCTTCTCTAACACTTGCTACATTATCTATATCCTTAAATCTATCAAAAATTTCATTATAGTCAATATGTTCTCCCTCAAAACTAGCAAGTTCATATATTCATTCTTCAAACTCTATATCAAAGATATCTATTTTATCTTCTGTAATTATTGATATATCATATTTTAGTATTTCTCAAAAATATTCTTGTAATTTTTTTACTATATCAGATGATTTTTTATAACTAGTAGTCCCAGATAAATATAATACCTTATCTCAAGTTTTTGATAAATTTTGTAAATAATCAAAATCAAATCATTCTAAAGCATCTGTTTTCAATGTATTATTTCACTTTAATACTATATTTCATGCAAATATATTCATTTTTTTATTATTTAGTAATATAAAAATTATAAAAACCCCTATGCCTTTCAGGCGTCTCCCCTTATCAGGGGAGAAAATGGGTTATCCCTCCCCTGACAAGGGGAGGAAGAGGGGTTACTTCCTTCATAAGACTACAAAAATAGTTTTGAAAAGTATTTTTATATCAAGAAGTAAGCTCCAGTTTTCTATATAATAAATATCTAGTTTCACTTCATCCTCAAATGTATTTTTATCCCTTCAATTAACCTGTGCCATTCAAGATATTCATGGTTTTATTGTAAGCAGCATTATATGTTTTGTCAAATAATTATCTACTTCTCTTAATTGATGAGGCCTAGGTCATATAAGACTCATATTTCATATAAGTACATTAAAAAACTGAGGAATCTCATCCAATGAATACTTTTCTATAAAAGTTCAAATCTTTGTTTTTCTAGGATCATTTTGTATTTTATATAATGGTCAGCTTCTTTTTGAATGTTTTTTTATTAAACTTTCTTCATACTTTAATAGGTCTTTCTTTTCTTTTTCTGAAATATTATAAGCATCTTTTGTACAAAACTCCCACTTCATATACCTAAATTTATATAAATCAAACTGACTTGCTGCTTTTCATACTCTTTTATTTCTATATATAATTGGTCACTTAGGGTCCTCTAGTTTTATTAATACTGCTATAATTATATATACAGGAATAAATATTATTATAAGTATTATTGAAAAAATTATATCAAATAGTCTTTTTAAAACAGCATTTTTTCATGACAAAGTAGTATTTCAAACTTCCAAAGCTGGGAATCAATTAATAAGTGACATAGTAGTATTTGTTTTTGCTAGATCAAATGAGTTAGCCATATATCTATATTTTACTCAAAAAATCATAGCAAGCTCCCAAAGTTCAAATATTTCTTCACTACTATAATTACTATTTATATATAATAGTTCATCTACTTTTCTATTTTTTATTAACTGCTTTAATTCAGATAAGTTCTTTTTTTCTATATTTTCTATTTTAAGTTTTGAGTTTGTTGATATTCATATCAAATTATAATCTATAGAAGTCAAAAATGAATTAATTAGATTTTTAGATTCCTCACATGACTTATTGTTTACTATAAATATTTTAGTTTTTCAGACTATTCACTTTTTAAAAAGCAGATTTCTAACAAAGCTAACTAAAAACCTTTCTACAATCAAAGCTATACTTCAAAATAAAAAAGTATATCAGATAATAAGTCTTGGTATTTCTTTATCAAATATAAATCCTTGTCATAAGTGAACTATTACTGTAAAAAATACAAATGAATAAAAACTATACAACATTACTTTTGAATATTCCTTAACTCTTCACCAACTAGTATCAAATCTATAAAGCCCATGCATTAAAAATATCACTATCAAAACAGCAGCTCAAATAAATGCAAATGGTAATAGGTCAGCTTGGGTAATACTTTGAATTGGTAAACTTACATTTGGTATCAGATCAGTAACAAGTCTAACTTCTCTCATAACAAAAAACAGCCCAAAGATTATAAAAAAATCCAGGATTATTTTAATTATTGTAAGATATATATTTAGCTTCCTCATAAAAATTTATTTTTAATTTATTGTATTATACACATTTTTTAATTATTACAAGATTATTTCCCCCTCCTTGGCAAGGAAGGGGTTAGGGGGTGGTACATTTTTACAATTAATTTTAAACATATTAACATATTATAATATGTTAATATGTATTTTTCTGAAATTTTTTTATAAAAAAATGTGGTAAACTTATATGTTCACCACATTATATTTTATTTTCTATTTAATAACTCTAAAACAATCAAAGCTTCTAGATAACTAAATAAGTCTTTATATTTAGCAAATGCTTTATTGCTTGTATCTATTTTCCCAATTCTTTCCATTAGTTCTTCTAGTTTTTGTTTTTTGACTCTTGGTATTATTTTTTCAAATTTTGCTACATATTTTCTTCATTTATATGTTTTATTTAACTCTTTTTTAGCTAAAATAAGCTGTTTTTTATACTGAGCTTTTGTTTTAAGTTTGAATTTTTGTTTTAAAAAATCTTCCTTAAGATCTTTAGCATCAGCTTCATAATTTGTTTTATTTGTGTAGATAATATATGATTTTGTATCTACTGCTTCCACTAAGTCATATATAGTAAAACTAACACTTTTTCCATCAGTTTCTCATATATTTGAATCCACTACTTTTCCTGGAAAACTATATTTAAAGTTTATCTCTAATCACATTCATTTCATCATAGCCATACTTTTAGCTACTTCTTCTTTACTTTGTCATTCTTCTCAAGCATCAACTCATGTTCATTCTTGAGTCATTTCCATAATATATACACCATTTCTTTCCTTTATATCTCCTCATACATTACCATAATCTACTTCTATACTAGCTACATTTTCATCTATATTAGTACAACTAAGTACTGTATACTCTTTTTCTTCTCACTCATTATCTTCCTCTCATGATTCATATATCTCACATGGTGTTTTTGGCTCAGCACTAGGATCTGCACTTTGAGACATAGCCTGAATAGTTGAATAATCAACAACCATAGTACCTGTACTATTAAAATCCTCATCCACTACAACTTCAGCATCCAGTTTTATACAACTTGTAAGTAAAAACGATGAAGCTAACAAAAACATTATTATTATTTTTTTCATACAAAAAAAGTTATAAATTAATATAATTGTTAGTATATTAATTTATAACTTTTTGTAAAGTTTATTTTATCACTTCCTTCATCAAATCCTCTATCAATTTTTCATTGTATTTATACACCTTTTCTACATCTACATAATCTCAGCTTACAATTTCTATATCATCATATTTTTCAATAATTTTTTCTTCTACTTCTTCATTCAAAATCAAAAAATCTCATCATTTAACTGATATATCATTTTTAAATACTTGTTCTTGATCTTTATTTAATTCAGGCTGCTTATTATTTCATACTAAATAATTTATTTTTCATATTTTTTTATTTATAAAGCTTACAAAGTCTTCTATATTATATCATGTTGTTTCTCATTTTTTATTATTTGAGTTTAAAATATATAACTTTTTTGCTTTTGAATTTTTTACTAAACCTTCAAATCAATCAATAATAAAATTTGCATCTATGGAAGTAAATAAGTCTCATGGTCATATTATTAATAGATCTGCATCTTTTACTAATTGTTTTATTCAAGCATTTAATTTAGCATTCTTTGAATTTTCCATTAACTCTATTTTTTTAATTTTTGAACTATAATCAGCTTCATTACTTATTTTGTCTTGAGTTTCAATAATTGTTCCATCAGTTAATACTGCTTGAATAAAGGCTTTGTGAGTTGTTATAGGTAGTACTTGTCATTTTACATCAAGTAAAAATGACATAAAATCTACCATTTTATTATAATCTTTTAAATTATAAAACAATATAGCCATCAATATATTTCAAAACTTGTGTCATTTTATTGAAGAATTTAATGGTAAACTAAAATTTAAAAATTTTTTATCATGATTTGATAGATTATTTATAAATCATTCTGATTCATGTAATTTTTCTAAAATATCTATTAATTTTAAATTCTTTATCTTATCATCAAAATCAATTACATATTCCATTATTTTTTCAAATTCATCCCTATATTCAGAATCTGATAATGAAAAAAAACATCTTCTTAAATCTCCTGGTGGTGGCATGTGTATTCCTAACTCCTGCTTCATTTCTCTCATTAGCAATCATGTAGTCCTTCAATCATCACTCATTGAAACAATAGCTGAGATATTATAATCACCCCAACTATTATTTTTACTAAAATAATTATACAATCATTTTAATATACTAGAATGTCAATTTCAACCTCAAATGGTTACAATATTTTTCATATTTTATTTATATAACTCTGAATGAGTTCATACTGCAAAAAATTCTACAAACTCATATGTTCAATTTGGATATTCTTTAAAGATAGCTCTATAATCTCATGTAATATTTATAGATCTTTTTCATTTCATAACTCACTTTAAAGCATGATTATTTAATTCTTTTAAAAAAGGATCTTGTGAAAATAATTTTATTTTTTGATCAACTTTATTTCTTAATTTTATATCTAATTTCTTATATGTTTTCTTAAATTTTTTCTTATAATCTAATATCATAATTATTTTTTTAAATCTGCTAAAAAGTCTTCTACATTATCAAAAGGTCCATAAGTGGTATTATTAGGATCATTTTCTGCCAACAAACACTCTTTTTCAAATTCTTCTGTGAATCAATTTTCTGTTATTCTTTGTCTTTTTTTCGGTAAAAAAGCTCTATCCATATCATCATATAACATATTTTCTCAATAAACTTTTATAACATGATCTGGTACATTATCTATTACAATTTTTCCCATATTTTTTTTAATTTTAATTTTTAAAATTTTTAAAATTATACTAATTTTAATCATTAATGCAACATATTTTAAAATACCTCT
>CAYFPB010000079.1:0-6397 GCA_964344895.1 uncultured Candidatus Peribacteria bacterium
CTATTTTCTTGTAGTTAAAAATTCCAGATACACAAAACTATTTATTTACCCTTTATTACTATTTTTTTATGAATAAAACAATAAAAAACTCATTTTTATGAGCATTAGTATTTTGAATAACACTATTTGGTGTAGTATATGCAGCAAATATAATAACAGTAACAACACAAACAATAAGTACTTGAGACTCAATATGAGCTGGGTGGTATCAAAGTGTAAATGATAAGGTTTTGAGCCTAGAGTCAACAAAAGCTGATACTTCAGTTACAAATAATATGTATACAAAGACTCAAGTAGATGCATTAATCTCAAATCTAAGAGATGAATTATCTATCACTATATGATCTGTATCAAGTGAACCATGACTATCATGTAAAGATATTCTTGATAAATGATGAAATACTTGAGATGGTCTTTATTGGATAAAACCAACTTGATCATCATCAGCCTTTGAAGCATACTGTGATATGACAACAGATGACTGAGGATGGACTTTAGCAGTAATTGTTAGACCAGATCAATGACATAGAAATGAAAACAGAGTATTAAATCCTATAGATCCAAACTCTACTACTGCATCAAAACTTTCGGATGCAGAAATAAACTGATTAAATGCATCTGTAGTTAGAGCTCAATCATTAAGGAATGTATTCACTCGTTATTTTAAAGTAACAGGTACTTGGAGTGCTATATGAAAAACTCCTGCATATAATCAAGGTTGGGTTAGTTATAATAATTATAAAAATTGAACATTAGATAACTCTTGTAATTTTACAGGGAGTTATGGTTTAAATTCAGACTGACCAAAATGATTTTCTTCTCATGCATATAATTCAGATTGATGTCATTGGTCAAGCCCTTATCTAATATATACTCGGTGGGTAACTGGTAATATTTCAAATTGATGATGAGGAAGTTGATTTTATGATAATAGTTGATCAACTCATCGGGCATGATATGGTAGAGTACGGTTTAGATAAAAACAAAAAAATCTCATTTCATTATGAGATTTTTTTTAGTTCCAATTCCATTCTGTGATATGTTTTTTATCTATATCTTTTGTTTTGTCAGAACTTGGATCGAAGTCTTTGGGGGTGTAGTGGATTACTCAGAGAGTTATGTCATCAAGTTGGGTGTGGTTGTATCACATGAACTTTGAAAGTTCTATTGTTATGTTGTTGAAAACTGATTTTGCAGTTTTTGCCTCTCAGTTTGAGGATTTTGTTATAGCCTCAATAAGTCTATCAGTACCAAACATCTCTTCAGATCAGTCTTTTGACGGTCTGTTAATAGCTTCAGTAATTCAGTCACTGTATAGAACAACAATATCATTTTCTTCAAAACTTAATTCTTTTTCTTTTAGGATCTTTGAACAATCTTTCATCATTCAAAGAGCAACTCAACCTGATTTTACTTTGAAAGTTTTGTTTTGTTTATGTTTGTAGATCATTAAATACTCATGTCATGCTCAAGTCATAAAAAATCTTTTATTTTTATGATCCCATCTTACAAGTAATAAAGTCATAAGTAAGTTAGCTTTGATTCTTGGTTTTAGGATTTCATTTGTTTTGGCTAAGATATTAGCTCAGTTTTTAAAAATCTTTGAAAATCAGCTAATTAAAGCATTAACCATTATCATTATAAATCAAGCACCAACACCATGTCATGTAGCATCTCATACATAGATAAAATATTGGTCTTCTTGTTTTATTATATCATAAGAATCTCAACCAATTTCTCAAGCAGGTTTTGATTTAACAATTATATCTAAATCAGGAACTTCTATTAATATTTTTTCAAGCATCTTTCATTGAATCTCTTTTCAGATTTCAACTTCTCATTTAATAGCCTTACCATGAATAAAATCACTTTTAATATTTTTTAGAGTTTTTAAAGTTTGAGCAAAAAACTTTAGTGCAGAGTTTAGATGAGGATTTAAAGTTTCTTTAAATTTTATTTCAGAATCTTTTAAATTTCATAGATAAAAACTCTTAATTGTATAATCAAGCTTTTTTAAAGGATTATGGAAAAAATTATCAACTAAAACTATAATAAGTAAAAAATTAATAACAATAAAAATCGCTAATAAAATAACCTTGTTTTTTATATCCAAATTAAAATATGCTTCTCAGTAAAGAAAAAGCAAAAGAGTATTAATTACTATAATTAATAGTATAGTAGCTTGGAATAATGAATAAAATCTCTTCATATAGCTATTTAAAGGTAGTAGTAATATATAAATATTTTACACTATATTTTGTATTTTTGCAAAAATAAAGCTATTTTTTAACAAAACTTTTACAACTTGTTTTGTAAAACAAAAAATGCTAATTATAATTTAGCTATGAGCAAAGGGGAGTATAAACAAGATTTTAGCTAATTTACTTGATAATTGTAGTATAAAAAAATAGAACATTAATTTAATTAGGTATTTTAAATAAAAATAAAAAATATGTCATCTACAAATACAATAACAACAATAGATATTTGAAGTTCAAAGATAAGAACTATAATCTGATACTTTGATTCTGAAAATAAAAATAGCTTTCATATCTTGTGAGTAGGTTTATCTGATTCAAAAGCTATAAGAAAAGGGAATATCCTCGATATGGAGGAGTTTATGAGCAATCTAGATAAGTCTCTAGGTGAAGCTGAAAAAATGGCTTGAGAACAAGTAAAATGAGCTTATATTTCTTTTAATTCATCTTCATTTGAAGTATTTAAAAATAAATGAGTAGTAGCTGTAACATCTTGAGAAGTAACAGAAGAAGATGTAGATAGAGTACTTGAAATGTCTAAAAATGGAGTTGATTTACCAAATAAAGAAATATTAAAAGTAATACCAGAAAGCTTTATGGTTGATTTAGAAATGGGAATTAAAAACCCAGTATGAATGTCAGCTAGAAAGATAGAAGTAGATTCAAACATATTTTCTATGTGAGTAAATGTCTTAAACAATATAAGAAAGGCTGTTTGAGAGATTGGGATTGATATATATGATATTTATCCAAATCTACTTAGTTCTCCTGAATGAGTATTAACAAAAAGGCAAAAAGAGTTATGAGTTGTTTGTATTGATATATGAGCATCTACTACATGAGTAACAGTATATGAAAATGGATCTTTACTTTATTCTGGAGTAATACCTATAGGATGAGATAATGTTACAAATGATATAGCTTTATGACTAAGAACTTCTACACAAGTAGCAGAAAAAATAAAACTTGAATATGCTGAATTAGATTTACCAGTCTCTGATGAAAAATTTAAAGATAAAACACTTGATTTGAAAAAATTAAATATGTGAGAAGAATGAGAAGTGAAAATCTGATTTTTATCACAAATAGTTACAGCTAGATATGATGAGATATTTCAGTTTGTAAGAGAAGACTTAAGAAAAATTTGAAAAGATTGAATGTTACCTGAATGAGCAGTATGTGTTTGAGGAGGAGTTAAAATAAATGGTTTTGTAAACCATGCAAAAAAATGTTTAAAATTACCAGTATTTATATGATTACCTGTATCTAAAGATGATTTAGTTGATGCATCTATAAATGATCCTGTATTTGCATGAGTAATTTGAACTATGATATTTTCAAATATGAATGAAAATAATCCAAATGTATTTTCACTTAATATTTGATGATTCTTTGAATCTATAAAAAATATTTTTAGGAAAATGATTCCTTAATCCCCCCTCTGTCCTTTGGACATCTCCCCCTAGCAGGGGAGAAAAATAAGAATTTTTAAATATATAATTTATAATTAACAAAAAATAGTATTATGATAAAAAGAGAAGATAAATTAAAAAATTTACTTTGAGGAAATAAAGATTCTTCTTCATTTCAATCAGCTGAAGAAGTGAATATATGAAATAGTATTTCTCCTGTAGCAAAAATAAAAGTAGTATGAGTATGATGAGCAGGGCAAAATGCAGTAAATAGAATGATTGAATGAGGTTTAGAATGAGTACAATTTGTTGCAGTTAATACTGATACTCAAGCTTTATTTAACTCTCTTGCACCAACAAAATTAAATATCTGAAAAATAATTACAGCTTGATTATGAGCTTGAGCTGATCCAGAAGTATGAGCAAAAGCAGCTGAAGAATCAAAAGAAGATATTAAAAAAGCTTTAGAGTGAGCTGATATGATATTTATTACTTGTTGATTAGGTTGAGGAACTGGTACGTGAGCTGCTCCTGTTGTTGCAGAAGTAGCAAAAGAACTATGAGCTTTAACTGTATGAATAGTTACAAAACCATTTTCTTTTGAATGACAAAATAGAATGTCTAAATCTATGACAGGGTATAGAAACTTAAAAGAAAAAGTAGATACTCTTATTACAATACCAAATGATAGAATATTATCAATCATTGATAAAAAAACTCCAATGCTTGATGCATTCTCTATAGTTGATGAAGTATTAAATCAATGAGTACAATGAGTATCTGACTTAATTACGCAATCTGGTCTAATTAATGTTGACTTCGCCGATGTAACTTCTGTAATGAAAAATGCAGGTTCTGCACTTATGTGAATTGGTTATGGTTCTGGTGAAAACAGAGCAGTTGAAGCCGCAAGAGCAGCAATAGACTCTCCACTTTTAGAATTATCTATAGCTTGAGCAAAAGGTCTACTTTTCAATATTACATGAGGTACAGATATTTCAATGTTTGAGGTTGATGAAGCAGCTAAAATCATAACTGAATCAGTTGACTGAGATGCAAATATCATATTTGGTACTAGTGTTAATGAAGACTTTAACTGAGAATTAAAAATAACAGTTGTTGCAACTGGTTTTGATGAAGAATCAAATGATAATTTTTCAGATAACACTAAACAAAAATCTCAACTAAACAATGTATTCTGAAGAAAACCTGCTACAGCAGCAACAGACTCAAGAATAACTTCATCATCAACTCCTAGTACACCATCATCATCAGCAAGTATGCCCTTTGCACATAACAAAAATAATAATGATGATTTAGATGTTCCAAGTTTTCTAAGAAAAAAAATATAAGAAAAAAAAGTAGGGGTGAACTTATAGGTTCTCTCCTACTTTTTAAATATGTGTATATAAAAAATATATAAAAAGATTTGACAAGGAAATAGTTTTGAATAGACTGCAAATATATTTAGAAAATAATAATATAGCTATGACAGATAAAGAGTTAAAAAAATTAATTACAGAAACATTTCAATTAACAAATAGTAATGCAAAAGCAATACAAGAATTAAAAGAATCTCAAAAGGAAACATATAAACAAATAAAGGAAACAGACAAGCAATTAAAAATAACAGATAATAAACTAAGATGAGTTTGATTAACACAATGAGCAATAAGTGAAGAAATAATATCAGAAAATTTTAAACAAGCTTTTAAACAAGAGTGAGAAGAAATAACAACCATTCAGAGAAATATAGAAGCATTTAAGCAGTGAAAAAATACAGCAGAAGCAGAAATAGATATTATTTGAATAAATGGTTCAAAAGTATTTTTATGAGAGGTAAAAACAAAATTAACAAAAAAACATGTAAATAAGTTTATAAATGAAACAATCCCGAAGTTCAAGAAGTATTTGCATAAACAAAGATATGGTTGATTAGATATATATGGAGTAGTATGAGCAAGAGTATTTGCAGATAAGGAAGTGAAAGAGTATGCAAAGGATAATGGATTATATATAATAAAAGAACAGCATAATTGAAATGCAAGAATATTAAAAGAAAGTTTAAAAACAGTAAAAAGTTTTTAAGCCTTTTTTTTTAATAAAAAACGGCTCTTTTCTTCCTAACGGGAAAAAATCACCCCAAAAAACATTAAAATAATCCCTCCGCCCTTTGGGCACCTCCCCTTGTCAGGGGAGGAAATTAAATACTTAAATTCAGTTAAAGCATTAGTAAACTTAAACTTTTTACTAGAATACTCACAAAAACTTTCTATTCATTTCATCCATCTTTTTAATGTCCTTCAAAATTGTTTTATTCATTAAAACAAAAGCTAGTAATAAAATTACTAGCTTTTGTTTGTTTTAAAAAAACTCAAAAAAAGATTTGCGTTTTTTTTTTTTTTTTATAATGGGATTAATTGGATAGCAATTAACCACCCCCTACCCCCCTCCTTAGTAAGGAGGGGGAAACGAACAAAGTGAATTGTGGGTGGTCTTTACCGCATAACCTAAACAATTATGAAAAACATACTAACAAACACAACCAAAACAGCCTACAAAGGAATCATATTCTGAACTTTCTTCTGACTAACAGTATTCTCAGTAGCATATGCTGCCAGCATTATTGACTCAACAACAGACCCAACAGTAAGTAGCTGAGATAGTATCACTGCTAATTGGTATCAAGATGTTAATGATAAGTTGGGGGGGATTAGTGTGAGTGGT
>CAYFPB010000080.1:0-6033 GCA_964344895.1 uncultured Candidatus Peribacteria bacterium
TATAGGACATTTCTATTTTGTAAAAACCGGACATTTCTATTTTGAAAGTTACAAAATAGATAAAAAGTTTTGCTTTTTCTATAAAATAAGATATAATAAATATGTCTTTATGATATAGACAAATAAAGTATTGAAAAAAGAGAGGGCCTTATCCTCTCTTTTTTCTTGTTTTATTTTTATTGTTAATTTTATTAACTCTAAAAATAAAAACATATTCCTTCTTTTTAAAGGAAATATACAATATCATTTATGATATATTAATAAATAAAGTACACTCTAATAAAATAGAGTAATTATTAATATAATGAAAAAAACTTAAAGCACAAATTAAATTATATAAAAAGTATATATGCAGCTATCAGATTTTAATTACAACTTACCAGAAGAACTAATAGCTCAAACACCAGCTGAACCAAGAGATCATTCAAGACTCTTGCAACTTAATGCTAGTTCTTGAGATATAAAAGAAAATAAATTTTATGAAATACTTGATGAGTTATCTAGTAATGATGTATTAGTATTAAATAAAACTAGAGTAATAAATGCTAGACTACACTGAAAAATATGCCCACCCCCTAGCCCCCTCCCTAGTAAGGAGGGGGGAAGAATTTGTGAAGTTTTTCTTCATAAACAAATATCAGACAATACTTGGGACTGCCTAGTTTTCCCATGAAAAAAACTAAAACCAGGTAGAGAAATAATATTTAATTTTCAAAATAATTCCTCCCCTGACAAGGGGAGGTGTCCGAAGGACGGAGGGGTTCTAAAAGCTACAATAAAAGAAATATCAGATTCAGGTAGAATAGTAGAATTCAATAAATGAGGAATAGAGTTTTTAGAAATAGTTGAAAAATTATGAGAAATTCCTCTACCACCTTATATAAAAGAACAGTTAGAAAATTCAGAAAGGTATCAAACAGTATTTAATGAAGTAGAATGAAGTGTGGCAGCTCCAACAGCAAGTTTACATTTCACTGAAGAATTACTTGAAAAAATAAAACAAAAGTGAGTTAAAATAGAAAAAGTATTACTACATGTATGACTTGGTACATTTATGCCAGTTGAAACAGATAATATTTTAGAACATAAGATGCATTCAGAATATATAGAACTAGAAGATGATGTAGCTATAAGGTTAAATAAATATAAATCAGAGTGAAAAAGAGTAATAGCAGTATGAACAACAGCTATCAGAGTACTTGAAACTATGAGTGATGAGTCTTGAATTATTCACCCTTGAAAAAAAGACACAGATATATTTATCTATCCTTGATACAAATGGAGATTTGTAGATGCTATGATTACAAATTTTCACCTACCTAAGTCTACCCTACTTATGCTAGTAGCTAGTTTTGCCTGAAAGCAAAACACAGATAATGCTTACAAATATGCAGTAGATAATAAATTTAGGTTTTTCTCTTTTTGAGATGCTATGTTTATAAAAAAATAATATGTACAAAATTGTACATATTATTTTTTATACCTCAATATTCATTCAAACTTAAATTTGTTCTTATTATGATCTAGGATAGTTTTTCAATCTAAAAGTGTAGTTTTTTTGAATGCAAAGCTAAGATCTTTTTTGTTATTAAAAAAATTTTGTGATGTGATTTTTATATATTTATCTGTAACTTTGTTAATTACAGCTATGTGTCACCATTTACCTCATTGAAAAGTAATAATATCTCAAGCTTTTGCTTTTTTAAAATCTATTTTCTTTAAATTCATTACTTTTCTATTCTCATACCAATCCTTTGCATCTCATTTAGAATAAACAAGTCAAAGATTTACTCAATATTTTAAATATACATATCTCCTAACTAACTCCACACATTGAAACTGTATTCATAGCTTATTTCCCTTTTTATCATAGCTATATTCAAAAATAGCAGTATTACTACATCAGTTAGAATAAACATCTAAGCTTATATTATTTACTTGTTTTTGTCCTAAAAACTTTCAATATTTATCTGTATTCATTAAACAATTATTATTTATATATTAATTAAATTTTAACATATAAATATATATATAGCAAAATAATAACCTATATACAATTCCCTACAAAACTAGTACCTAAATATCTAGTTACTCAAGTTGGATAAACTATATTTTTTCAGGTATTTCAAATCTTATATCATGATTTATTACAACAAAAAAGAATTACATTTGTTTGTTTTATAAAATCCTCTATAAATCTATTCACTTCTATTCATACTCTATCTTGTCTTTCTAAAAATATATTAAATTCTTCTTTAGTAGAATATCCATGAGCCAAAACTATAGCTAAGTCTTTCTTTGTATCAAAAAATGTTTTAGCTACTTCATCTTTTTGTATTGTAGGGACTACAACACCTCAAATAATACTCATAATATCAGCATTTTGTTCTATATGTGAGTCTTCAATAACTTCATTTGCTACAAAAAAGGTTGTATTATCATATCTTATTTTATGTAAAGATTTATTCTTGTTTATTTTTTTATTTATTTTTCAATTATTATGTCTCATTTTTATTTATTTATTAATCACATCATTTAACATTTTCTTTATCTATATGTTTAAATAGTTCTGCAAAATAGTAGTCTCATCCATCTGGAGAAATAGTTACTCATTTAAGTCACTTTTTTCATTTTAGGTATCTTTTTACTCATGATAATAATGCTCAAGAAGATATTCCATTAAAATATCATTCTTTAATATAATCATTTACTCCTGGAACAACATCTTCTTCAAATGTTACATTTATTACTTCATCAATTAAGTATTTATAATCTTCATAAAATTTTCAAACATTTCTTACTTTGTTGTAGTCTTTTATACCCTCTACTTTATTCAAAGGATTTATTGCTATTATTTTTACATCTGGAAACTTTTGTTTTAAATATTTAGCTGTTCATAGTAGTGTTCCAGTTGTTCATAATCATGCTACAAAAAAATCAATTTTTCATAATTTTTCTACTATATGTGGTCATGTTAAATTATAATGAGCATCCATGTTGTTTTCATTATTAAACTGATCAGTCATAAAGTACTTTTTCTTATTTTCTTCATACATTCTATTTCTTAAATCTATACAATCATCTGTAACTCCATCTACTTCTATTAATTCTGCTCAATAAGACCTTATAAGTCTTTTTTTACAGCTTGCTGTTGAAGCTGGTACTATTAAATTTACTTTTAAATCAAATAAGTTTGATAGATAAGCTATTGATATAGCTGTATTTCAACTTGATGCTTCAAGTACTATTTTTTCTTTTGTTAACTCTCAGCTTTCAATTGCTTTTTTCATTATCCAATATACTGGTTTTACTTTTATACTTCCACACATATTAAATTTTTCTAGTAGAGTATATACTTCATTATCCTCTATTTGATTTATTTTTGTAATTGGTACTGTTTTTAATAGTTTTTCTATATTTACTTCCATAATTATTTATTAGGATTAAAAATTATTATATTTTTCCAGAAATAATTTTCTGATAATTCTATTGCATTATTTGCTGCAATAGCTTCATAATTTCATATTTCAATGTCATCTATTTTTTCTATGTTTTCCTTCATTTCAATATCTTCTTCTTTTATTGTATCACCTACTTCATATATTTTAATTCACTCTATACTTATCTGATATCATTTCGGCATCATTATGATATCAATTTGACTTCAAAAATCATTCATAATAGTATCAATTTGATTTCATTTATATAAATAAACATTATTTTTTGATTTCCAAGAGACTCTTCTAAGCCTTATAAAATTTTTCATAATTTTTTATTATTAAATATTAGATATATGTACTTTTTCTCAATTTTTAATTATATAATGAATTGTGGTTTTTGGAGGGAAAAGTTTATTTTTATTAGCATGGTAAACAACATCTATTTTTGTCAATCATGTTTTTGACTCCAGTATAATATCTCTTGAGAAATAATTTACAAAAAGAACAGGTACTTCCTGTATTCATTCACTATAAGCTATATATAATCTATGATGTCCATCTAATACAGTATATGTATTTTTATCAACTATTATAGGTTTAAAAATACTATTATTATTTTTCTTTACTAATTCATGAATTACTTTTAAATTTTTTTTATCTATTTCTTCATGTGGAAATAATAAATTTATATCTATATGTTTCATTATTTTTATTATTAAATATTAATTTTTTAAAAAGACTACTTTCATTATTCTAGAAAGTAGTCTTTTATTAGTTTTTTTATTTTTTATACACTAAAAACAACAACTTCCATCAAAAGTTTGAACTAAACATACTATACAGTTATTGTTTAATACTATGTGCATAATTAATATGTGTTATTTAATAATCTAAAACTATTATATACATTTATTTTTTTATTTCAAGAAATATTGATATTTTCTATTTTAAAAGCTAAGCTTAGTATTATTTATCATTCATTTTTTGTCTTTTCTTTTCAAAGAAAAGCATTTTTTCAACTTCATCCTGAGGGGCTTGTTTTCTAATATTATTAGTATTTATTTTTTGTCTAACTGTTTCTCTTGTTTTTATACTACTTGAAGAAAATGGTGAACTGCTTACATCTGAAAAAGTTACCTCACTAGTAATATTTTCAAATCATAAACTTAATGCTGATGCATTTGTAGATACTCAAACTGATAACATAACAGCTAATATGTTAGCCTTAATATTACTTTGTATTTTTCAAAGTTCAGTTATAGTAATATTATTATTTTCAACATTTGTTAATAAAATTTTATTTTGCATTTTTATTATAGTTATAAAATAATTAATTTCATTATAAAATATTTTTTTTTAAAAGCAAATTTTTATTTTTTCAAAAAATATTGATATTTTCTATTAAACAAAGTACAGTAAAATACTTCTTCTTGGTCTTCTGACATAAGTTCTTTTTTATTTACTATATAATCTTTATCATAAAATCCTGCCTCTTGTCACTCTTCTAAATAAGCTTTATCTATATCCAAAAAATCTCATATGTTTTTTAGTTTGAATAAAAACTGTAAACTTATATATCATAACTCATTTTCATACTCTTTAAATCATATGATTTTATCTATAATTGCTTTTTTTCATAACTTTTCTTTTATTTCTCTATATAGTGTTTCTTCTACTTTTTCTCAATTTTCCTGTGTTCATCATGGTAAGACAAACAATCAACTTTTTAAATCTTTTAATAAAAATACCTTATGGTCTTTTATTATAACTGCTCTTGCTTTAATTATTGTTTTCATAATTATTATTGGTTAAAAATTATCTTTTTAAAAATATTTCAACACTATATGTATCCAAAGCTTGGTTCATAGTTTGAGCATTTGGGTTCATATTTCTAACTACAAAATGACTTATTTTATTCTCTACATTATCCTCATTAAAAGTTTTTTTCAATATCCAATTAACTGATTTACCTAAGTCTGATTTATTTAAAAATTCATGTCACATATATTCATTAGTTTTTCAATTTTTAAATCAACTTTTTATTATATTTTGTGCTTTATCTTCAATTATCGTATTTATAGTTATTTTTTTCAAGTAATCCTTTAAGTTTTTATCAGGATAAACTAAATTAAATTGATCTATTACTGTATTTGATGCATGGTAACTTTTATCTTTTATATCTCATCTGAAAAAATCTATTATATCTATATTACCATCATTATTAAATTTTGTTCTTATATCATTATTTGATCATAAAGTAGTTGCTACTTGTTTATAGCTATCCTTATTTGGATCATCTAATCTACCTGGTTCAATATGAGTATTTTTATTTAGTTCTAATTTATATTTTGGAGGATTTCAATATGGTTTTGTTTGCTTTAAAATATTCTCTACTTCTTTTTTTGTTTTTTCCCCTACTTTATTTTTCTTTTTTTCTGCCTGTTTTCTTAAAGACTTATATTTAATTTCTAATAAATAATTATTTTTATATTCTTTATATTTATATCATATATTATCTCATGTCAATTTTTCAAAAGCTTTTTTAACACTTTAGGTTTTCTATAATAATAAAGTCAAGTCCTTACAAGTAGAT
>CAYFPB010000081.1:0-5841 GCA_964344895.1 uncultured Candidatus Peribacteria bacterium
GGGTTACTTTTGTGTTTTTTTGTGTAAAATTTTCACGTTAGGAAGAAAAGAGCCGCCTATATTTGACTTATAATTAAAAATATTGTAAAATAATAAATATTTTAATAGTATAGATTAAATGAAAAATCATCAAAATACACAATCTGAGATATCAACTATTGAGAATTTAGTTAATGAATGAAATTCTCTTATTTTTGATGAAGAAATTTGGATAAAAAAAGAGTTATGGAAAATAGCTGAAGTAACTTATTCATATGATAAAAAAACATGAGTAAATATTACACTGTTTGTAAAATGATGATGATTAGATTTAGAACTATTTAACAAAAGTGACTATAGTGCTAGAGAAAAATTGATAACAAAAGCAAAACAAAATATTGAAAATATAATAGAGAATAAAATTGATTTAATTGATAGTTTTCTTAACAAAATACCAGATACAAATAATAAAATAGAAACAAACCTAAAAGAAATATTTGAAAATTCATTAATTGAAAAAAGAAACTTCCTAAAGTATTGCTTACTAGCTCTTCCCTTTGAGATAGAAAAAGCTTGAATAGAAAATCCTATAGGTATTAACAACCAAGTAAATGCAGAAATGGAACTTCAAGCGATAGACCATGAATTATTCTGATGAGAAATAAAATCAAACTCTCAAGAAGCTATAATGGCTTATGAATATATTTATGAAAAATATAGACACAATAGAGCAAAACTTTCACCTAAAGAAAAATCTAGGTTTATAAATTATCTATCTCATATGAGAGACTACCTTCCTTCTGAATATAGATATATCAAAAAAGAAAAACCGAAAGAGATAGATACAAAATTTTTAGAATATGAATTAAATAGATCAGATTATATACTATCTTTTAACCTAATAATTGAAGCTCTAGAAAAACTAAAACACTTAGTAGAAAGTAATGATGAAATTGATAGTATTTCTGATTGACCTAATTGATTTCAAATACCTACAAGTGAAAAATTTGATAGTATGAATATCTTAAGATTTTTATTATTAAACTCTCATGAAACATTAGCTCATAATGTAAGTGATCATAATTCAAGACAATTAATGTGAAATCTTAGATGATCTGGAAGTACAGAAAAAGATGAATGAATAGCTATGCTATTAGAACAGTTATTCAAATACTGAGAAGAGTTATACAAAATAGATAATGACTGAGATAAAATAATTGATATTAAAAAAGTACAAATAAATTCTTATTTTAGTAAAACATTTGCTTGAGAAATTTTTAATTCTGATCAATTACTGGATTTTTTAGAATTATCTGAAAAAATAGATACAGATGTAATTTCACCTAAAGCAAGATTTGATAGACTTAAAAGAAATAATAAAACATATGTCCAACACAAAGATACAACCTATACTAGATGACTATTAAAAGCTGTAAACCAAATAAATAAATTCATAAAATCTAAATGAAAAGAGTGAATAAATCCTATAGATTTGTTTATAGGAAAAATATCTTTTGATGAAACATATAAACTAAAAAGCATAAAAGAAGAAAAAGAAAAAAATTGAGAAAAAATAGAACTTGTTAAACCTTTATTTATTTCTGATGCTATATACTTTGTAATTAATGAAAAACTTAATGGAAATAAGTGAGATATCAATCATGAAAAATTTTATGATTATCTAAAGAAAAAATACTCTATATTTGATTTTTCATTAGAAGAAGTAAAAAAAGTATCATATACTACTAAATCAAATGTATATGCTATAGTAAATGTATTACTAAAAAATATAGGACAACAACAAGTATATTCTTTTACTTCTGATAGAGCTCAAATTAATAGTAAAATAAATAGTATAATAGCAGGTCAATATGACTGAGCAATAGAACATAGAAAAAAAAGAATGCATCCTAGTAGAAGAAAAGCAAAATAAAAAATAGTAAATCATTTTGATTTACTATTTTTTAAATATTTTTTTCACATGTCCAAATAAAGATTTGATCTTCTTTTTTGGTTTATCAAAAAAGCTTTTTGCAGCTTTTCTAGCTTTTTTAATCTTTTTTTGCTCTTCATGATACTCCTTTATATCCTGAATCTCTAAAAGTTCATTATATTTAGATTTAATATAAGAAAAATCTTTAGCTAATTCTTTATAGTCTTTATTTTTCAATTTTATTACTCATACTTTAATAAATCAATCTTTTGTTAATCAAATCTCTTTTCAAATAGCACATTCTTCAAATCACATAGCAAAAACAGATTTTCTTTTATCTATTTTTTTAAATAGTTCTTTATTAAATCAAGTAAGTATTCATCTTTTTGTTGCATATATATTTACTGCAATATTACTTTCTTTTAGTTTTCACACTTTTGCTTCACTTTCAAGTAATAATTCATAAAGATTTATATCATATGCTCTTTTCATTAATTCTAGTCTTCATCCACCAATTCTACCATTTAATTCAATAGTTTTAAATTCTCACCTACTATTTATTTTAAACTCATGGTGTACAAAAGTATTTCTTATACCTGTTGCTTTAATTGTAGAATTAATAAATGTTTTTAATCTTTTTCATTTAAACTCACCTTCTGTTTTTTCAGTAGCTATTCTAGCTATATTACAATAATCCTCTACTTTTACATCTATTCATAATCTAACCTTAACTGGTTTTGATACATATACATCTCTGTCAGAAGTTACATAATAATCAATAGAGTAAAGTTTACCATCTATAAATTCTTCAACTATTAATTCTTTATTATCTACTCATCTACTTTTTAATCTTTCATGAAAATCATTATATGTTTCCATATAGTGATTATACTCTTCTTTGTTTGATACTTTAGCAACTCATGAACTTTGAACTCAGTCTACTGGTTTTATTATAAATGGATATCCTACTTTTTTTTCTATTTCCTCAATATTTAAAGTATCAGGCATTCATTTAATAAATTTTATTCATAGGTTTGGATTATGATCTTGAATTAGTTCTCTTTGTAAAAACTTATCCCTAAATATATCAGGATTATCTGATAAAGGACGTCATAAAAACTCTTTTACTTCATTAACTGTATTTACAAGTAACTCTAATGGAGTATCTATAAATATTATTTCATGTTCTTTAGCATACTCTGCTACTTGTTCTTTTAAATCTTCTTTATTAGAATAGTTATTACATAATATATGAAACTTTTCTAACTTAGAAATTAGTGCATCAAATTTTATTACATCTCATTTATAAAAAATAACATTTTTAATTCAGTGTTTTTCACTTAAATCTTCCATCGCATCTATCTCAGCTGTAAAAGCAGAACTTTCCATTCTAGCTTTTGTTAGTATATGTACTATAGCTTTATCTTGCATTAATGTTTTTTATATTGTAAATTAAAGCCTAATTTTTTCAGAAAAAGCATTTTTTCTAAAAAATTTTCTCTACTATTTTTACTATCTTTTTTAAAAAGACTTGGGGATTATAAAAAAAATATTATTTTAATCAAGTTTTTGTGGTTAAATTATTGTTAATTACTTTTGTTAATTGGCACCATTTAGATATTTCTAAGGCTTCTGGCCTTATGTTTTTTTCTATGGAAAGCTCTTCAAAAAGTTGTATAATATACTCTTTATCATAACCAGAGTTGATCAAATTTTTTGTAAGCATTTTTCTTGGTTCCCTAAAACCTAATTTAATTAATTCTAAAAATTGTTTATCATCTACATCTTTATATAAATCATGTGATTCAAAATACAATACACTTGATTCCACTTTTGGAGCTGGAACAAAACTAGTGTTTGGAACAACTAATACTTCTGATACTTCACACTTTTTATCTATATATAATGATAATACTGATGACTTTGGTTTTTTATTTTTTTGAGATAAGAGTATTTTATCTCAAACATCTTTTTGCATTAAAATAAGCATTTTTTCTGGAATATTTTCTACTTCATATAAAAAATGTCTTAATATTGGAGATGTTATATAATATGGTATATTTGCTACAAGAAAGTATTCTCCCTCTAACTCCCCCCTAGCAGGGGGAGAATATTTTAAAACATCTATATTATTTATTTTAAAATCTATTCAATCTAGTTCAAAGTCTCCATCTGATAGTCTTTTTTCTAGTATATCTACCATATCATTATCAAGCTCAACAAGATTTAGACTTTTTGGTTTTTCTTTAAGTATTTTTTCAGTTAAAGCTCCATATCATGGTCATACTTCAACTATATTTTTTCAATTTACTTCTATATTAAAAACTATTTCTTCCAAAACTTCTTCATCTACTAAAAAGTTTTGTCATAATGATTTTTTAGCTTTTATATTATATTTCTTAATTATATTCATATTAGTGCGGATTACCTATAAATGCTGGTGTTTTCTGCCATATTCTTTCTAAATATCAAAGATTTACATTCATTATATTAAGAAGTTGATCATAATTACTTCTTTGAACTTGATCATACAACCTTTTTTCATCTGCTCTTACTCAAGCTTTATTCATCATAATTACATTAAAAGCTACATCTTCAAATATTTCGAGTTTTTTGTCTACAAGTTTTATGCATTCTTCTCAATCTGAAAACATAGTTTTTGCATTAGTAATTGATGTTCTTCAATCTTTGTTACAAGCAACTACTTGTGATACTATTTTTTCCCTACATATATCATTGTATTCTTTATGAAAATATTTTTTTGCTAAATATATATCATTTACTCAATCTATATATGTTTTACTCTTATTTATTCAAAAATACAGGTTTTTATACTCTTCTAAATCATAAATATACTTATCTACTTTCTCATCTACTTTTTTAAACTCCTCATCAAGCACAACTTGATAAGCTACTCTATCTCTATCAGCTGAAACTATACAAACAAAATTATCAATAGATCTAGTTGTTCATGATTTATTAGCTTCTATACATTGTTGTATTTGAGCTGCATATTTACATGATTCAGAATAAACATAGTTAACATAAAAAATAGTTAACATAGTTAAAAATGCAAAAAATGTAATTATTTTTTTATAATTCATATTTTTTATGATTATTTTTGATTATTATTATCCTTATTATTAAATATTTTTATCACTCATACAAGTACTTTTCAAAATACTTTTACTCCATCTTTTGCTACATCTTTTCATTTTTCAGTTACAGTTTTTGTAACTTCCTTTCATTTTTCAGTTTTTGATAATCATATCATTCAAGCAACAGCTGAACCGATAATTAATCAAGTAATTAATTTATCAAAGTTTTTAGCTTGTTGTTCTACTTTCTTTTTTCTAAAAAACATTTTTATTGTTAAATATCTAAAAAACATATTTTATTTATCTCCCCTGCTAGGGGGAGATGTCACAAAGTGACAGAGGGGGGGTGTGAGAGCTACATTTCTATTCTATCTATTTTTATATTTCCTCATGAATATTGAAGTTTACTTATAGTAACAATTAATAAATTATTTTCTAAGCTTGCTTTTATACTATCAAAATCTAGATTTTCTGGTAAGATAATATTTCTTTCAAAATTTCACCAAAAACATTCATTATTTCTCACCTGAACATCAGAGTTATATATTTCTGGCTTTAGTCTAATTCATTTTATATTTAAAACACTTTTATCAAAAGTTAGATCTATATCTTCTAACTCTATTCCTGCTATTGGTGCTAAAATAATTATTTCATTATCTGTTTCTAATATATCAATTGCTATTTGTCATACTTCATTATAAAGTTTATCTACTTTTTCTTCTTTTTTGTCATTTTTATCTTTACTTACTCAAAATAATTTTACCATAATTTTATATTAAATATTATTATATTTTCTATTATAGTTCTTTTTAAAATTTTTCAAGACAATAT
>CAYFPB010000082.1:0-5785 GCA_964344895.1 uncultured Candidatus Peribacteria bacterium
GACAATATATTAAAAAGTTAATAAAAAAATAATAATCCTTTACCCTACCGGGAGTTTCCTTTAATACTAAAGGAAACCTAAATTACAAAATAATACTTTATTTTCATGCCTTCCTTTAGTATTAAAGGAAGGTGGTCGAAGACCGGATGGATTATTAATTAAAAAGTTAATCATTTTAAAATTCTTTTCATATCATCTTTTAGATCTGCTTTGAAATTAAACTCTTTTCAATATAACTTTAAATCAAGTTGCCAAGCATGCAAAGCTTGTCTATGAAGCTGATATATAGTAGCTACTTCTTTATTTACTTTACTATTTCAGTATGTTTTATCTCAAATAATAGGAAATCATATACTAGAAAGATGTACCCTTATTTGATGTGTCCTCCCTGTTTCTATTTTTAGTTTTACTAAGCTATATTTATTATCTATATACTCTAGTACTTCTCAATATGTAATTGCTATTTTTGGATTAACAGGATTTATAGTTGTCATTTTTTGTCTATCATTTGGATCTCTACCTATATAAGATTCTATCTTAAAATCTTTTTCTTTTATTTTTCAAGTAACTATTGCTAAATAATATTTCCCTATTTTTCTTTGTTTTATTATATCTGATAGATAATTCATCATTCCATCTGTTTTTGCTATCATTATAGCTCATGATGTATCCTTATCTAATCTATGTACAATTCATGGTCTCTCAACTCATCATATACTTGGTAGACTAGACTTACAATGATATAAAATTCCATTTACTAGTGTATTTTTGTTTCAATTTTCTCATGGTACTGGATGTGTATTTATTAAAGGATCTTTATTTATTATAAGTAATTCTTTATCTTCATAAATAAAATCTAAATCCATTTTTTCTGCTTCCACTGTTTCTAGTTTTTCTATAATGATTTCAATGCTTATTTCATCCTTATTTTTTATTTTTAGATTTTTTGATATTTTCTCTCAATTAACACTTACTTGTCCTCTATCTATAATCTTTTGAATATAACTTCTTGAATAATCACTAAAAAGAGCAGATAAATACATATCTACCCTCCTTGTTTTATCAGTTAATACACAAAAATTATATTTCATTTTATAGTCCTAAGTTAGCTTTTATATCATCTATTTTATCTTGATTTTCTTCCTCTTTACCTTTATTCTCTTCTTCTGATTTATATAAATCTCATAAATCAATCCATTCTGTTTGTTGTTTTGCTACTAATTTTTTGATATCATCTGGGTGCTCTTTAGCTAAATCTTTAAATTTTTCTCTTTCTTCTGTAAATACTTTTGTTAATTCATCAAACTGAAACTGAGATAGTGTTGGTACTGCATCAACTACTCTCTTTTTTTCCATTGTATTTAAAGATAAACTAAACTTTAGTAAATCTAAAAATTCTTCTGGGTTTATTTCAACCATTTCTGAATGAAGTTTTAATAATTCTAATATTAAAGAATCCACTTCTTGTTCTGTTATTCTTACTTGAGTCATAATTTTTATTTGATAATATTAAAAATATAGCTACATTATACTCATATTTTAGATTTTTCAACTCTTTTTTAAAAAATGTCAGTTTTCAAAACTAAATGAATCATTTTAAAGATAGATAAAATAAAACCATGAGAGTTTTTATATACTATTTTTACCTTGGATTACTGAAAAATAAAATGCAATAAAAAGCTTTCAAAATCAGAAAAGCCTCTTGATTTATGATACTTAATAAACTTTGAAATTGTTTCAAAGGAAAGTAGCAGTATCCACAAAATAAGAAATATCAAAATCAAATCTGAGTTTGATATGCAAAATAAGAGCTTTGAAATTATAAACAGTTATTTAACAATTCTTTATCTTGTTTTTAACAAAACTCCAGACTGAAATCCTGTATTTGAACTTTTTGATCTTCTTGAAATATTAAATAACTACAAAGATATAAATAATATAAAATTAATTTTAATCAAACTCAAAATAATATCTATTTTCTGAGAACTTTGAGAAAATAATCCAGATCCTACAATTAACAAAATACTAAAATTTATTAATACAAACAAGATTGATAGGATTTTAATGTTAAGTGGAATAAATAAAGAGATAGAAAAAAAACTAGAAATTTGAATTGCAATAGGAAAAATTAATACCCTATATTCTCTCTAATCCTTTCAAGCATACTCATATCTACATCACTTATATTTTTTGGCATAAGTGCTTCTACTTTTACTATTAGGTTCCCTTCTTTACCGGGCTCTTTCTTTCAAAATCATTTTACTCTGAACTTGCTTCATGGTTTTGTTGATGCTGGTATTTTTAGTTTTGCTGTATTCCCATATACTCATTTGACCTCTATCTTACATCCAAGAATTAAATCAAAAATAGGTACTTCATAAGTCTTTTCAAAATCAAGAGATTCTGTTTTTTTTGCTTCTTGTCTAGTTTGTGTTCTTCTTGATGAAGCTCATCACATAGATCATCATCAAAATATATCTTCAAAATTAAAACTTGAAGACTGTGTTCTTCATCAACTTGCTCATCAAAATATATCTTCAAATCCTCAAAATCAAGCACTTGAATATGATCACCCCCCAGCTCATCAAAAAGGATTTCAAGCTCATCATGTTGAGCCAAACATATCATATTGTTTTTTCTTGTTTGAATCAGATAAGGTATCATAAGCCTGATTAACTTCTTTAAACTTTGTTTCAGCTGTACTATCCCCTTTATTTCTATCTGGATGGTACTGCATTGCTTTTTTTCTATATGCTTTTTTTATCTCAGCATCACTAGCATTTTTAGTTACTCAAAGTACATCATAAAAATTACTTGACATTTTTATTATTTTAATTACAATATATAAAATTTATTTTTAACAATAATTGATATGAAAAAAATAATTAGTTTTATTATAGTTAGTATATTATATTTTTCAAGTAGTTCTACAAGTTTTGCAAAAGATGGATATATTGAAGAGATTTTAAATCTTAATTATGAAGTAGAAAAACTTACTCTTGATTTAGCTGAAATAGATACTATTTATTTCAAAAATCCAAAATATAATAAACTAAGAAATAATATGATAAGAGTAAATGATACTCTAAAAAAAGGTATTTTAGAAAAATACAAATCTTGAGAACTAAAATACTACCAAACTAATTGAATTATAAACAACTATAATGATTTTATATATCACTTAAACAAGCTTTTTTACTTCTTAAAGTTAAAAGAACAAAATTGCAATTTTAGTGAGCTTGATTGAGCTATAATTAATAGCCATCTAAGTATGAGATCTAGTTTTAGAAAAATTCAAAACTTAATGAAGTAAAAAAATATAGCCTCCAAAAAAGCTGTATTTTTGTTTACTTTAATAAAATTATATTTTTATTATTTTTTAGTGAATTATAAAATCTTTTATCCAAAGTTAGTATTATTTGCTCTGAAAATAAATCATGTAAATATAAATATGTTCCATCATAAGTTGATGTATTATATTTTAAAGATATATCTAAAACTTTTTTGTATTCCTTTGAATCTAGCTTATATATAATTAAATTATCTAATCATAAAAAAATATCAATAATTTCTACCATTTTATCATTTACCTTTTCTTTTTTCTTTAAGTTATATATAACTTCATAAAAACATAAATCTGGTATTAAAACTTTTATTTCATTATAAATAAGTTTGTTAATAAATTTTTCCACATCAACTAAAGTTTCTTCTTCATTTCTAATTGAATTAATAAATACATTTGCATCAAAAATATACATTTGTTATCTTAATTACTGAAATAATCATCTAATAAACCTGATTTTCTAATATCTTTTCTTAACTTATTAAATTTTTTTATTTTTTCTAATCTTTCTTTTGAAATGTTTGTACTACTATTTTTTTTCATAAAATAAAACTTAAGTTATAAATTATAATAATATTAACTATTTATTTATTCTTGTCAAACTTTTTTATATACTTTTTATATTTTTTATTACTTCAATATATAACTTCCCTCTTTTTCATCACTAATCACTTTTTTATTATCAAATGTAACTACTCTTTTTTTCATTGCATTTACTATATTTTTATCATGTGTTGCCATTATAACTGTTTGTCATTCCAAGTTTATATCTAGGAATATATCCATTATTTCTTTTGCTGTTTCTGGATCTAGGTTTCAAGTTGCTTCATCTGCTATAATTATTTTTGGTTCATGAACTAGTGCTCTAGCTATTGCTACTCTTTGTTTTTCTCATCAGCTAAGTTCATAAATAAATTTATCTTTTTTTATTAATAATCATACTTTTTCTAATGCTTCTGGTACCTTTCTTTTAATAATTACATCATGATAGCCACATACTTCCATTGCAAATGCCACATTTTCATATACTTTTTTTGATTCTAATAACTTGTAGTCTTGAAATATTACTCCAATACTCCTCCTATAATGAAGTAGGCTTTCTTCATTTAGTCATCTGTATAGAGCTAAATTGTTATCTAGTACTATATCTCAAACCAATGGCTTAAAATCTCATATCAAAGACCTAATAAGACTTGTCTTACCACTTCAAGAATAACCAATAAAAAACACAAACTCACCTGGCTTTATTTCCAGATTTATTTCCTTTAAAACTATTTTGTTTCAAAAAGCTAAAGTTACATTATCTATTTTCATTTTTATTTAGTTTTTAATTAATTGTATTTATTGTAATTATTTTAATTTATTTTGCAATAGAAAAGAAACTAAAAAAATAATAGAATTTTTAAAATTCTATTATTTTTTATAATTATTTTGTCCAAAGTCTTATATTAGATAATCAATCCCTTCATGTATATCACTCTCATCAAGGTCATGCATTTCATGCACAAGCCCAATGATCAGATCCTGTTTTTGAAGAAGTTATTGAAGTAATTAATGCTGTTGACTCTGTATTTCATGATACTAGTCAAAAATGGCTAGTTGATGACCATGATGTAGCATAATTTGTTCATGTTTTATCATAACTATTATTTGATTCTGTTGCACTAGTTGTAGTTCACCAATCATAATCAGTTACCCCCCACCAATATCTAATAAAATTGTTATTACTTTCAAAACAATTTGCTCTAAATTCATTATTAGTAGAAATTGTATTTATTTTTTCCTTAGATAAATGCCAGTGAGCATTTAAGTTTGTAGAACTAGATAAGTTTAAATCTAAATTACCATTCCAACCAGTTTCTCATCTATTTTCATATTTAGCAACTCATACCAAAGTCCATCCCCCTCAATCAGTTGTCATATCACAGTATACTTCAAATCATGTTCAGTCATTTAATGGATCTATTGTATATGTTCCATCTGTTGCTGCTGGATTTGCTGTTTTTATTGCTGAACAGCTTGTTCATGTTGTTACTTGTGCTGGTTCTGTTGTTCATCCAAAAGTACAGCTTCCAAATGTTGATGATCCAAATACACATCATCATGTAGAAGTTGAGCTTGTTGTAGTTGTTGGGGCTTCTACTGATAATTTACTAGCTGTAATCATTCCACTATTTACCTTATTATTTACTATTCATACTGCTACACTTTCTATTGCTGTATCATCTGTTATATCTACATTTACTAGTTTTCTTATTCATTCTCTACTTGCTATCTTTGTACTTGAGTATGCTGCTTGCAATTTTTCTACCATTACCTTTCTTGCTGCTTTTCAATCTGTACTATCTTCTACTAAATCTGATTTCTTTCATTCATAGATTACTATGTCTGCTGTATTATTTACTAGATTTAAACTACTTCACTCTCATAGTTGTTTATATT
>CAYFPB010000083.1:0-5683 GCA_964344895.1 uncultured Candidatus Peribacteria bacterium
ACTTTGTGTTTTTTGGGGGTGATTTTTTCACGTTGAGAAGAAAAGAGCCATTTTTTTATACCCTTAAATCCTCTAAAGCTTTTATCCTATCATCTAAATCTGGATGAGATGAGAATAATGCCATTAATCAACCTCTACCTCTAGTTGATATTTTCATAGTTGCCAGATCTGAATCTTCTTTTGATGCAAATTTTTGCATTGCTTTTAATGCTTGTAATCAAGCTATCATTTTTTCTTTACCTACATATTTTGCACTTCAAGCATCTGCTCTGAATTCTCTATGTCTTGAATAAGCCATAGCTATAATTGAAGCTAATATCCCAAACAGTATTTGTAATAGTATATTTACCATAAAATAAACAACTGGTGATAATCATTCATCAACTCTACTAGCGATGATATTTGAAACTATTCTTGCAAAGAAAACTACAAAAGTATTTAATACTCATTGAAGTAAAGTCATAGTAACCATATCTCAATTAAGTATATGTGCCATTTCATGTCAAACAACTCATTCAATAGCTCCTTTATCCATAGTATCTAATAATCAAGTTGAAACTGCAACTAAACTACTATTTTTTGACATTCATGTAGCAAAAGCATTAGGTTCTGGATCATTATATATACCTACTTCTGGCATAGTAATATTGTGTCTTTCAGATAATTCTACTACTGTATCCCAAACTACTTTTTCTTTTCAAGTTAAAGCAGCTGCTTCATCTCTAGTTATAGGTGTAATATGATATGCTTTTTTTGCCATCCATTTTGATATAGCAAGAGAGATAAATGCTCAAGTAAATCATACAATTGCAGAATATATACCAATAGAGACATAGTTTTGTCAGTATAAGTCTAATTGTAAACCAAAGAAATGTTCTAATACTGCAAAAACTACTGTAATCACAATTATAACAGCTATATTCATAGCTAAAAATAACAATACTCTTTTAATCATTTTTTTATTAATTAGTAAATAATATACATTACTATTCTATAAACTTAAACTGATTTGTCAAAAATTATTTTCAGTTTTCTCACAACTTTCTTTATCTAAATATATATCAAGTTTTTCTAGTATTTCTTTTAGATTATGTCATATTAAAGTTATATCCAAATTTAATAATTTAGTTAAAAAATCTCATAAATCATTGTTTGAAAAATTTAATACTGGTATATAAAATATATTTTTATCATCTAAGTAAATACTTATTCCATCTATAGTTTCATCTTCAAGCAAGCTAAGCGTAGCTTGCTTATTTTTTTCTATTTTTTCCAAAGCTACTTTTAGATCACTGTTATCTTGTAAAACTAAAGAATCAAGTCACAAGTTTTCCCAAGTTTTACTTTTCACCTCTTTTTGTTCTCCTATCAAACTATTAAATTCAAGTTCTCTAAAAAAATCTTTTACTTTTTCATTTAGTAACAAATCTGGTTTAAATTTAAAATCTTCTAAATCAAATTTTTTATTCACAATTCAATCTCAAGCTATCTCTTCAGTTAGCATATGTTTATCTAAATCTATATTTAAATCAATTGTAGCTAAACGCTTACTTAAAAAAGCATCTTCCTTTGAATTAATCAGTTTTTCAAATGTTTTTCATTTAAAACATGACTGTAAGCTTTTTACATAATCACTAAAACTTTTTTCTCCAGACTCTACTTTTTCTGCCTCATTATATATTTCCTCTACACTTCAAATATTATTTATCAATTCTATTGCTTTTTTAGGTCCAAATCAATCTATTCATGGTATATTATCAGCCTTATCTCATACTATAGCAAGATAATCTATTATCATTTCTGGTTTTACTCAAAACTTTTCTTCAGCAAGCTCTCTATTAAATACTCTTTTTTTCATAGTATCATATACTGATACATTATTTCATATAAGACTATATAAGTCCTTATCTCATGATAATATATAGATATCATTGTAATTTTCTCCACCTAGTTTTGTAGCTAGTGTTCCTATAACATCATCTGCTTCATATCATTCTATTTCTACTATATCTACTCACATTAATCCTATCATTTTTTCTATATCTGATATTTGAGTTCTTAGATTATCTGGCATTCTATCTCTTGTTGCTTTATAATCAGCATATATTTCATGACGAAAGTTTTGTCATTTAGCATCTTTTATAAATATCAAGTAATCAGGATCCATTTTTACTAATCACTCTACAAAAAACTTAGCCATACCAAATATTGCATTTACTACCTTACCATCCTTTGTACTAAACTCAGGTAAAGCAAAAAACATCCTATATATAAAACTATTCCCATCTATCAAAAATATTTTTCTCATGATTTTTTATTATTTTATAACTATTTTATAGTATCTTTATTTTGTATTTTGTAAAGAAAAAACTCCTCCATTTTTTACTCCTCCCCTGACAAGGGGAGGTTGGGAGGGGTTTTTCTTTTTTTTAATATCTATAATGATTTGGTTTATATGGACCATCTACTGGTATACCTAGGTAATCAGCTTGATCTTGAGTTAGTTTAGTTAGTTTTACTCATAATTTATCTAAATGTAGTCTTGCTACTTCTTCATCTAGTTTTTTTGGTAATATATGTACTCATAGATCTAGATTATTATTATATAATTCTATTTGAGCAAGTACTTGATTTGTAAAACTGTTACTCATAACAAAACTTGAGTGGCCTGTTGCACAACCAAGATTTACTAGCCTACCTTCAGCTAATACAAATATTTCATGTCAGTCATCAAATATATATTTATCTACTTGTGGTTTAATATTAAGTCTTTTCACTCAGTCAAAACCGTCAAGTTTAGCCATTTCTATTTCATTATCAAAGTGACCTATATTACTTACTATAGCTTGATCTTTCATATTTTTCATATGTTCTAGAGTAATTATGTCTTTATTTCATGTTGTAGTTACATAAATAAGAGCTTCATCTAAAACATCTTCAATAGTTTTTACTTCAAATCATTCCATAGCAGCTTGTAGTGCACAAATTGGATCTACTTCAGTTACCACTACTCTTGCTCAAAAGTTTTTTAATGCTTGAGCGCATCATTTACCTACATCACCATATCCACATACAACTGCCATTTTACCAGCTATCATTACATCAGTTGCTCTTTTTATACCATCTATTAATGATTCTCTACATCCATATAGATTATCAAATTTTGACTTTGTTACACTATCATTTACATTTATTGCTGGGAATAATAGCTTTCCTGCATCCATTATTTGGTATAATCTATGTACTCATGTAGTTGTTTCTTCTGATACTCATTTTATTTGCTTTGATAATCTAGTCCAGTATGTATTATCTTTAGCAAAATCTTCTTTTAATACAGCCATTAGATAAGCTTCTTCTCACACGTATTCTTTATCTAATAAACTAGGATCAGCTTCTACTTCTACTCATCTATGTACCATCAATGTTGCATCTCATCCATCATCAAGTATCATATTTGGTCCACCTTCAAAATTGAAAGTTTGTCTTAGTGTCCACCAATATTCTTCTAGTGTTTCACCTTTCCAGGCAAATGTTGGTATTCCTGCTTCTACCATAGCTGCTGCTGCATGATCTTGAGTTGAAAATATATTACAACTTGCCCATCTTAACTCTGCTCATAAAGCTACTAGTGTTTCCATAAGTACAGCTGTTTGAATTGTCATATGTAGACTTCAAACTATTTTTGCGCCTGACAGAGGTTTTTCTTGACCATATTTCTCTCTTACTGCCATCAATCCAGGCATTTCTTGCTCAGCTATATCTAGCTCTTTTATACCAAATTCTGCTAAACTTAAATCAGCTACTTTATAGCTATTTTCTTTATAATCCATTTTTTTATAGTTAGGTTTTAATGTAGTTTATTTCTTTTAATTCTCCTCCCTTGATAAGGGGAGGTGTCTGAAAGGCGGAGGGGTTATAATTCTAGTTTTTCTTCATATTCTTTTATAAATAATTCTCTAAATTCTTCTTTATTTATTTTATGATTTTGTCATCAAAAGTGTTGTACTGATACTGATGCTAATAAAGATCATATTTTTCAAGCTTTTCTCCAATTATATCACAATTGTAATCATCTAAGTAATCATGCTCTATAAGAATCTCAAGCTCATGTAGGATCTACAAAAGTATCTACTTTCACCGGATTTATTCTTATTTTTTCTTCTTTAGAATTTATCTGAGATCATTCTGGTCAATATGTAACTATAACTTTTTCAAAATTATCTAATATTTGTTCATCTGTCCATCATATTATTTCTTGAAATTTACCATATTCATAGTCATTTACTATCAAATAATTTGCCAGACTAGATGCTTTTTCAAGATCTTCTTTATTAAATACAAACAGAGCTTGTCCTGGGTCAAAAAAACTTTTTACATTCTTCCCTTTTAAGTCAGCTAAATGTTTTAGCATTGCTTCTTTTTTATTTGGAGATACTATCCCATAAGCTAATTCTTCTTTGATTTCTTTTTCCAAATCTTTATCTGCTTCATCCATTGCTCCTGGATAAAATGCTGTGATTTGATTTTCAGCCATATCATTTGTAATATATCCACTTGCTGTAAATAACTCCTTACTTCTTATTACATAATCTAGATTTATATTTTGTAATAGGTATTCAGAAAAAATAAAATCTTTTCCTACTGATGTTAAAAGCACAGGTTTTTCTCATAATAATGACAGATTATATGCTATATTTAATCCTGTTCATCATATTTCTTTCCTTAATTCATCTATCAAAAAAGAAACACTTAACTCATGTACTTTATCTGGATCTATATGATTTTCAAAACTATCTTTAAAGTCCATTATATAATCATATGCTGTCGATCCTGACACTAATATATTCATGTTTTTATTATTATTAAAAATTAGAATATAGTAATTTTATATATTTTAAAAATAAATCAATCTTTGTTTTATTTTTATGTTAAAAAAAGAAATTCTTTCGAATTTCTTTTTTTCTACCTAGCATTAGCATACTTAAATGGTATTTTTCTGGATACTATGTAGATAATTCTTTTATCATAATATTTAGTCACTCAATAATTTCATTTTCAGATATATTTTCTTTAATTGTTTTTGAATATATAAAAATTGGTAAAAGTTTATTTTTATGTATTTTAACAATAATCCTAAATCATCATCTTTTTCATGATGGTATTGATGTATTTCATAATCTATATTTATAAAATCAATTTCACAGATCTGAAAATGGTTCACATGTTATATTCTCTGAAAATTTTATATAATCTTTTTCTGAATTTTTATATATTTTTCATAATTTTTTTAATTGTCTATCAAAAAATTTAGTTCTTATTATTTTCATAAAACTTGTTCTAAAGAATTATTTAATTCAAGAAAATCTTCATTTTTTGCTAATTTTTCTTTTAATATTTTATCTTCATATAATTCTTTTAAATAATCATCTATAAAGTATTTTGATATTTTTTTTATTTCTTTATCTGTACTTATTAATGTTTTATATTTTTTAGGTATTTCTAAAGTTACTGTACTCATAATTTTTATTATTATTTATTATTTCCCATATTTTATTCATTAATATTTTTTTGTCAAAACTTTTATATATTATTTATATACAATAAAAAAGAAATTCTTTCGAATTTCTTTTTTTCGAGTCTGTAAAAAATTTTGTGTATCTGGAAAAATAGCTACTATAAAAAA
>CAYFPB010000084.1:0-5617 GCA_964344895.1 uncultured Candidatus Peribacteria bacterium
AATAAAATTTGCTTTTTTATTTTTTTTGGATAACATATTATTATATTATAATGTATTAATATAATAATATTATGAAAAAAATTATAAGAAAAGCTGATAAAATAGCAGCTGTTATGAAAAACTTTTCTAATAGAGATAAGTTAGCAATACTATGTTTTTTGTGAAAAGAGACAAAAAATGTATCTGAAATAATGGAATGTTCAGATATGAGTCAATCTCAAACATCACAATATTTGGCTAAAATGAGAGCAGAATGAATAGTTGAAGCAGAAAAAGAGGGAAAAGAAGTATTTTATAGTATATCTGATAAAGACATATTAAAAGTAATCAAAGCATTAAAACAAATATTTGTTAAATAAATTAAAAAAATAAAAAAAATAGACCAGAGTACTTCCCTGGTAGATAATATATTAACATATTATAATATGTTAATATATTCTAAAAAAATAGAAATTAATAATAAAAAAATATGAAAAAATTAGTTGTAATTTTAATGACATTTCTTAGTTTATGAATTTTTAGCTCATGTGAAAACTCAGACTCAGAAAAACAAGTTAAAAAATATTATAAAACACAAGTAGTACAAACTGGAAGTTTGGATTATGTAAATAGTTATATTTGATACATAGAATCAGAAAAAACAGTAGATCTTGCAACAAAGCTATGATGAAGAATAACTGATATACATGTAGGAGAGGCTGATGAAGTAAAAAGTTGAGACTTACTTGCTACACTTGATTCAAAAGAAGCAAAAGTAGGATATTCTATATCAGAAGATATAATAGATTCTTTAGAAAGTATGAAAACATCAACAACCAGTATGTATGATGAACAAATACTAGCTATGAATCAAAAGTTAGAGCAGATAAAGCTGTGAGAAAATCAAACAAAAACATGACTAGAAGATACAAAAAATATCTGGGATAAACAATTACAAACAGCAAAAATTGGGATAAAAACAGCAAAAATAAATCTAGAAAATACAAAAGAACTATTAGAAACAAAAGAAAAACACATATATGATAATTCAAAAAATGCTATTACTAAAGCAGTGATACTTGATACAAATATAATAAAGTATATAGATGAATTATTATGAATTACAGATGAAAATAAAGAAAAAAATAATAGCTTTGATGATTATTTATGAGTAAAAAATACTAGCTTACTCCCTAAAGCTGTAGAAAACTTTAAAAAAGTTAATACAAAATACAAAGAATACAAAAAATATTATGATGAAAAAATAGAGTGACAAACCCCAGATAAACAAACAATAATAGAGTGATTAGATAAATGAGAAGAGTTAGCAGAAATAATCAAAAAATTACTGGATTCAACATATGATGTAATTGATAATTCCCTAGTAAATATATCATTTACAGCAGATACAATAAATGCTCACAAAACTCAAATATCATCTTTTTGAAATGATGTTGAATCAAGCCTATTAACAGTATCATGAGAATATATGCTTTGATTAAAATGATCAAAACAATCACTAATAGATTTTAGAAAAAATAAAACAATGCAAATAGAGCTACTTGAAGAACAATTAAATCTAGCTCAAAAAACATATGATTCTTATGAAGTAACAAAAAATGCAAAACTTAGGGAAATTGAAACATGATGAAGTATAAGTAAAAGCCAAATAAAGGAGATAGAGTCATCTATTGAATCATTAAAAAAACAAAAACAATTAAAAATATCAGAGCTAAATACAAAAATAAATGAGGCAAAATGAGAGAAAAACTCAAGTATTGTAAATATAGATTCATGAAAAATATATGCTTCAATGTCATGAGTAATTATAAAAAAACTAGCTGAAGAATGACAAGTAGTATGAGGATGACAAACTATATTTAAACTAGCAAATAATGATGATTTAATAGTAAAAATAGATGTACTAGAAGAACAATTTAATGATAAAATAGATAGGCAAAATGTGATTTTAGAAATAGATTGATATGAGGAACAAATTAGCTGAAAAATTACAAAAATACTTCCTTCAAAAGACATGATTACAAAAAAAATAGGATTAGAAATATCTATAGTAAATCCAGAATGAAAGATAAAAATCTGATCATATACAAAAGTATTTTTAAAACAAAAAGCAAATAAAAATAGTATTGTTATACCAAATAATGCTATAATATCAAAGTTTATGATTCCATGAGTATATATAAAACAAAACAATAAGGCAGTATTTACAAAAATAGAAATAATAAAATCTAGTGACAAGTTTTCAGAAATAAAATGATTAAAAGTTTGAGATATTATTATTACTGATTGAAAAGAAAATATATGGGATGGGGAGATTATTAATTAAAAAAATATTATGTTTGCAAAAATCGCAAAGTTTTTTATAGAGAATTCAAAATTAACATTAGTACTTGTTATTATAACAATACTAAGTGGTATTTGAAGTTATTTAGTAATTGCTAAACAATATAATCCTACTATTATAGTACCAGCATTTAATGTTATGGTAGAAGCAAATTGATTAAATAAGGAGGATACAAGTAAATACATAGTATCCCCTCTTGAAAACAAGATAATGGAAATAGACGGAATAGATGAAGTATATTGAGTAGCAGCTGATAACTATTGATCTGTGATGTTAAAGTTTAAGGTATGAGAAGACATAGAAAAAGCAAAAATCAGTTTGAGACAAAAACTATCAGAAAATATATGACTTAAACCATTATGAGTAACAGAACCAAAAATAACAACTATAGATCCAGAAATATTACCACAAATAACATTATCATTAAGTTATATTGCTAGTTCTCAAGTAAGTGGGGAGGATGTTAACAAGGAAGAAGTATATATTTACCTTAGACAAATAGCAAATATTATAAAAGATGATTTAAAAACAATAGAAAATCTAACGACTATAGATATAGTATGATGATATAATAGAAACCTTATAATAGATCTAGATTTAGAAAAACTGCAGGCAAGAAATATAGATATATTACAAGTGTACAATGTATTACAAAAAAATAATGTTGTTAGTCTAGTTTGAGATATTGATACAAATGCTTGAGAAAAAATAAGTGTATCAGTTGATGCAAAAAACACAAAAATAGAAGAAATAAAAAAACTTTTAGTATGACAATGAGTATATTTGGAAGATATAGCTGAAATAAAAACAGGGGTAAAGAGAATAGATAAACTATCTAGTTATAATGATAAACAATCAGTATTTTTATGAGTATGAAAAGCTTTATGAACTAACTCTGTTGTATTAACTGATAAAGTAGTAGAAAAAATAGAGTATATAAAAGAAAAGCTACCAAAAGATGTATTGATAGAAGTAATACAAAATGAGTGAAATACAGCAAGAAATGCAACTAATATGCTACTTGTAAATTTGGCTCAGTCTGTAATTATTGTATTTATAGTTTTGACTATATATTTATGAAGAAAAGATGCATTTAATACAGCTGTATCTATTCCCCTAACCCTGTGACTAGTATTTTTATTAGCTCTTATTTTCTGAGAAAATATAAATAGAATAACTCTTTTTGCATTAATACTAGTTTTATGAATGCTAGTTGATAATTCAACAGTAGTAGTGGAAAATATTTCAAGACACCTAAAAACAAGGGTACAGACAGGGAAAACAAAACTAGAATCAGTACTTGATGCAACTCAAGAGGTATGAGTTGGAGTAATATTATCAACTATATCTAGATTACTAGCTTTTGCAGCCATGTTTGCTGTATGAGGAATGATGTGAGAATATATGTGACCTATACCAAAATTTGCTATAATGGCTTTATTAATATCACTTGTAATAGCTTTTGCTATTAATCCATGGTTGAGCTATTTGTGAGCTAAAGATGTAGAGGAAAAAGACAAAAAACAAAAAATAAAAAAATCATCTTTTGATATAAGGAAATACTACTTGATATTTATGAAAAAATATATAAATAAAGATAATAATTCTTTAAAAAGAAGAAAGAGGTTTAGATTTGTATTTTGGTTGGTGTTATTTTTGATACTTATATTACCAATATATTTTGAAGTATTTAAGGCTAGAATGTTACCTAAATCAAATCAAGATCAAGTATATTTATGGATAGATGCACCAAAGTGATGGAATACATGAAAAATGGATTTAGTAAAATCAGATGTTTTAAAGTTTTTTGATGAAAAAAATACTAATGTACCAAATAATTTAAAAATAGTTGATTCAGTTTCAACTACTGTATGACAAGCTTTTATGTGAGACTTTGCCAATCTGTTTAGATGATGATTATATAGAATATGAGAAAATCAACTTTCAGCTAGAATTAATTTGCTTAGTAGTAGTGATTATGAAGAAAAAACTTGAAATCAAAGAATGATATCAGAGAAATTTACTATAGATATAAGACCATATTTTAGGGAATATATGTTGGAAAAGTATCCAGATCTACAAATTAGATTACTTGAAGATCCTCCATGACCACCTGTAAGAGCTACATTTTTAGCAAAAATAAAAACAGATGCTAGTGAGAAAAATAAACTAAAATTTATAAAACAAGTAGAAAGAGAAATAAAAAATATATCTAAAAAACAATCTATAGTTGATATATGAAACTCTCTTTCTACAACATACAGAAAAATAAATTTAAAACTAGATAATGAATCTATCTCAAGAGCATGATTAACTGTAGAGCAAGTAAAAGCAAGCTTAGCTATAGCTATAAGCTGAGTAGATATTTCATTATTAAATAACTCAAATTCTCTAGAGTCATCAAATATACTTCTATGAGTAAAAAATTCTCAAAGTGATACTCATGAGTTGTTTGATAAGATATATTTTATTAATTCTGAATGAAAAAAAATATTTTTAGATAGTATTTCAACAATAGATTATAGTTTTGTATGAGATGAAATAAATACTGATAAAAGGGAAAAGGTAGATTATATTTATTGAGAAATGTGAGATAATTCTTTAGTCTACCCTATTATCAAATTGTTCTGAATATTGATGGATGACGAGTTTTTAAAGAATGATTATAAAATAGTTTCTTGGTCACCATATTATATAGAATATATGTGATTATCTGATTGAAAGAAATATAAGCTTGAATGGGGCTGAGAATGGGAATTAACTATGGATACATTCAAGGATTTATGACTTGCTATGTGATTAAGCTTACTTGCTATATACTTCCTACTTGTAGGTCAATTTGCTAGTTTTTCTATAGCTTGAATAATAATGATAACTTTTTTACTTAGTTTTTACTGAGTATTTCCAGGTTTTACATTTCTATACTTATTTCAAAATGAATATTTTTCAGCTACTAGTATGATTTGAATAATTGCTTTATGATGAATCGTAGTTTGAAATGCTATTATTTTAATCGATTATTTAAATACTTTAAGAAAAAACTGACTTACAATAGAAGATGCCCTACTCAAGGCTTGATATGTAAGATTTGCACCTATAATTCTAACTTCACTTACAACAGTTTTCTGAGCTGCAACTATTATCTGAGATCCTGTTTGGTCAGGTCTTGCCTGGTCTATTATCTGGTGACTTTTTGTTAGTAGTATTTTGACTTTAATAGTTATACCTATTTTTTACTATGATAGTCAAGCCAGAAACTGGAAATAAAGAGTC